>NZ_JBHSDC010000011.1:0-9755 GCF_042651445.1 Parasediminibacterium paludis | reverse complement strand
TCGTTGGCTATATGTTTAACGGATGGCTGTTCTTTATATGCTACATGGGTGATGATGGTATCACGCTTGTAACGCTGCACCAGTGTGGTAGCCTTTGTCGGCCAGTGCTATTACACTATCTGTTTTTGATAGTTGCAAGTTTTGTTTGGCTTGGGTAATAGCTTGGTACAATGCTTTACGATCGTTGGTATTAGTAGCTTGGGTGTGTACGATAAGATTGTCTTTGTCATCTACCACATTCTGGGTGTTGTAAGCAATTTCTACAATGCTTTTAGTTATAAGGATGCTGCGGCTGGCTGGATCTGTGGTACTGATTTGCTTATCTACAGTGGCATCTAACTGTTGCTGAAGGCTATCGTACTTGATGGTGCGTTCTTCTAACTTGGCTAACCCTTGTTTAATCTTTTCTTTTTTGAGCGTTAGTTCATCATTGATAGCTGTACTTTCTTCTTTATCCAGCTCATCTAATTGTTGTAAATACTTGGTGGTTTTATCTTCAATGAATTGGCGGTACTTGTCTATCTTTTTTGGTTGTAATTGTTCTTTTTACTGTTGACGGCTTTAAACTTACTGCCATCTAAGCCAATCGTAGTTTTACCTAGTAGACCAGCATCACTTAAAACAAAACGTAGAGCTTGAACATGGATTGTAAAGGCAAGGCATGCACTTTGCGAAAGTCTGCGATGGTATGATAGTTCGGTTGTAAACATTGCAAGAGCCATTACAGTTCTATATTGCGGTAAGCTTCTTTTTCTAGCTTACGGCTGCTGCGTATTTTATTGAGATAGCCATAGAGATACAGTTTTAGCAACACACTAGGCGCATAAGGTGGGCGGCCTTCGCTTTTGTGAACGATACCTGTAAAGCCTAAACGCTGCATGTCTAGTTTGTCGATGAAAGCATCTATTAACCGTACTGAATTATCGGCAGTCACTTGTTCATCCAATGTGCTGAAATAGGTTTGATGGCGGTTATTGCCTGGTATAAATTGCATACAAAATAATAGCAAAAACAGTACTCCTTTTTTCAATATCCACACTTTGGGTATATTTGAAAAGCAATGGTAGTTTTTTCACAAACTCACTTTAGCTGCTACCTTAATGCGACACTTCAAACTTGACACCAACGACCAATGAATACAGAGAATATTGAAAAGATTTTTACCGATTACTTAAAGACTGACAAAACACAATATGCAATTTTATTAAATGGCAGTTGGGGCAGCGGTAAAACTTATTTTTGGAAATATAGTTTAAACAAAATTGCATTAGACAATGGCTTCAAAACAATTTATTTATCCCTTAATGGCATAAGCAAGATTGACGCACTTGAACATTTACTTTTTTTGAAGCTAATACCTTTTATCGGCAATCAAGAAAACACACTTTTAAAAAATACAACAAGAATTTTAGGTAATGTGATAAATCAAGCAAGCAAGGCTGTGTTTAAAACGAGTTTGACTGACATCTTTAAAGACATAAGTGTTGACAGCTTTAATTTCTCAAAATATGTAATTTGCTTTGACGACTTAGAGCGCTGCCAAATCCCCATAAAAGAGGTCTTAGGTTTCATCAACAATTTTGTGGAGCATAAAAGTTTAAAAACTCTAATTCTTGCAGACGAAACAAATATTGACACGACACAAAAAGGCTATGATAACATAAAAGAAAAAGTAATTGGACGGGTATTAAACTTTGAACTAAACATTGCAGTACCGCTACCCCAAATATTCAAAAAATACGAGGTAAATAACCCTGACTTTTACCAATTTTTACTTTCAAAAGAGCAGGTTTTAATAAACATTTTGTTAGAATACAAACAAGACAACCTTAGAATTATTGGGTTCTACTTAGATGTATTAGAAAAACTTTTTCCTGCATTTAAAAACATTGACGAAAAATACATTGAGGAACTCATTCTATTTTCTGCATTGATAACAATTGAGTTTAAAAAGGGTAAACTAACTTCTGCTGATTACAAAGACCCCAAAGGAATTGATGATATTAATGAACACTACTACTCATTGAATATTGCACAAACAATGAGAAATTCCGAAAAGGAAGAAACAGCAAGAGATAAATCTTATGCAGAAATTTTCTACGAAAAATATTTAGACAAGCAAATAAAAAATTACTTCTTTTATCCTTCTGTTTACTCATACATTCTTTCAGGTTATTTAAATCAAAATGATTTGACAACTGAAATCAAGAACCGATACCCAGAAGTAATTTCGCCAGAGGTTCAAGATTTCAGAAATTTATTAGATTATAAATTTCGACAACTATCCGACGAAGATTTTCAAACATTATCAGCTAATGTTTTAAAGTACGCAAAGGAAGGCAAATATTGGCTTTATGACTATGTTCAAATAGCTAACTTCTTTTACTTCTTTTCAAAGAACAAACTAATTGACCAATCAAAAGACGATATAGACAAAATTTTGCATGAAGGACTTGAAGTTGCAAAAGAAAAAAAGCAAATAAATGATAGAGTTTTAGAAAACCTTTTACACTTCGGCGATGAAAACCCTGATGTAACAAAGATTAAGCAGCTTGTAAAGAAAATTCATTTTGAAATAAAAAAAGAGGAGTATGTCGCAGAAGGTAATGAATTTATTGACTGTTTAGCCAATAAAGATGAGTTTGCTTTGACGGCGATATTTGAAAAACATAAATTTTCAAAAGAACTTTTTCAATACGTTGATGACAAATTATTTTTTGACACAATTTTGAAAACCTCAAATAAGCTGTTATTTAATTTCACAGAACTATTAGGCTACAGATACAACATAAACAATATTGGAGAGTTCTTATTTGAGGACACCACTTGTTTGAAAAGTTTGAAAGATAATTTGGCTATTTACCTTGACAACACTGAAAATATTCTGCAACCAAGAAAATTTCTCCTTGCAACCTTGCATGAGAAACTAATGCTAACGATAGAACACTTAAACGATACACGAAAAAAATGATAGATGCAGTCTTAGTGGACAAGGCAGCAGCTAATATTGGTATTTGCAAAAGCTGGGCGGACGCAAGCCGTGTTACAACTTTTGTTTGTCTCGTCCTGAAATCAATAGACTTCGCTTACTAAGTTGAATAACTCTGACAACTTTCATAACTTCATCATCGGCTTCAGAACTAAGCTTGGAACTTAAATGGTACCTTAAAAAGTCCCACCTGAAATTTGGGCTGGATTGCTATGGAAAAAACAAATAAAATTTGAGAAGTTATTAGGCTGCCATATTTAGGTTATTCACATAAGGCTGTCGCTTATTCACTACTGCCACAGCTCTGAGTATAATCTTGTTTCTAATAGCGTTTAATACTAGCATACCATTTTTGCCTTCTGCTTTCTTACGGTCAAAATATTGCCTGAATTCTGGATAGTATTTGATGGCTGTTAACGCACAGAGGTGCAACATTTTCTTGAGGTCTTTATTGGCCATTTTATGTACTCTATTTCTGCCTTTTATACTTGTGCCACTGCTATGTTCAAAAGGTACTACACCTGCATAACTAGCAAGTTGCTTGCCTGTAACTTTTGATGCAAAATTGTTGGTACAGCAGATGATATATAATGCTGTTAAGTGACCAATACCCGGTACTGATTTTATAAGTAGATAGTTTTTATAAATTGCTGTATCATCTTTAATAATTTGCTCAATGAGCACTTCAATTTGGATGATACTTTTTTTGATGCCTTCAATGGCTGCTTGATGCGCTTTCTCAAGTATTGCTTGTAATACTTTATCATTACTGCATTGAAGCTCTTTGATGTAATTTTTTGTACTGTGCAACTGTGTTACCAAACGGCTACGTGAAGTCATTAAATCTTTGAGCTTCATAAATACAGGATTGAGTGCTGGCGTGGCTTTCAGTTCATCGGATTGCTTATAGCAATACTGGCACAAACGCACAGAATCTATCACATCGCTTTTGCCACGAGTGATACCAAGGCTCCATTTAATATGGGCTGCGTTGCCAATGTATAATGGCAAATTGTATTTGCTGCAAAAACCCCACAGCAGCCGATGATAAACACCTGTATTTTCTATCACCAACAAGCTATGTTGGTCTAGCGTTACACCTGTTGATTTTAACCATGCTTTAAATGCAGTCATGCCACTTGTTGTGTTATCAAACCGCTCTGTTATAATCGGTTGCTTTACATGATCAATAATTGGAAGTAAGGAAACGTCAAACCATAGTTTTGAAACATCAATACCTAGGTAATTTTTTCTGAGTAAATGATTCATTTTTTGTAGTTTTAATTTGTAATGAATCTAACCATATTTGCCCCATCGTCTTAGTCCTTAATAATGGGTAATTAACCCTAATTGCTATAGAGACACTAAGGGAAAATACCGGCAGTGGATTGTATCCAGCCATGGGTCTTAAACCCGGACGTTGAAAGAATGCGCCGCTGCCGGTGGTTAGGTTTTATCCACAAATTAATGTGGATTGTAAAGAAAAAAAGAACCAAAAAAAGAAAACTTGTAATAGTAGTAGTTTTTATTATTTTAATCTAAAGCAAAGCTAAATGACGTTATGATGTCTTTGCATTTTTAAAGGCAGTTGATGAATTAAATGGTGACCTCGCATTTTTGAGAATCCCGAACAGAAAAATCTTATTATCTAAATACATTCCCTGAAGTTTTATACTTAAAATAATTAGTTATGAAAAAGCAAGAATTATCACTTCAGGTTGTTAATGAACATGCGGCAGGCATCGACATCGGGTCACGTTTCTACATGGTTGCCATTGACCAAGTAAAGGAACATGTCAGGCAATTTGGTGTTTATACCAAAGACCATGAGCAGTTGATTGACTATCTGCGTAATGCCGGCATTACTTCCATTGCCATGGAAAGCACTGGCAATTATTGGCAGACACTTTTTAGCACACTTCAGCAAGCAGGATTCGAAGTGATGTTGGTGGGTGGCAACCAGACCAAAAATGTAAAAGGCCGTAAAACAGATGTCATCGATTGTATGTGGATACAGAAATTACATTCACTCGGTCTTTTATCAGGTAGTTTTCTCCTTAGCGATGCCATTCAGGAACTTCGAACTTATTATCATCATCGTTTACACCTCATTGAACAGGCTTCCATGTATGTTCATAAAATGCAAAAAGCTTTGCGGCTAATGAATATCAGATTAGATATCGTTATTCGGGATGTGGTTGGAAAGTCTGGATTAAACATAGTTGAAGCAATTCTAGCAGGCAATAGGAATCCTGAGCACTTATCTTCCCTTGTTGATGTAAGGGTAAAAAAATCGCAACAGGAGATTGCTGATGCATTGCAAGGGGAATGGCAGGAGGAATTATTGTTTGAATTAAAAGCCTCTTTAAATTTTTACAAAATATATGACCAGGCTTTGTTGGAATGTGACAAGCAAATTGAAGATAAATTAATACGCTACATTCCACAAAGTGTACTTGACCCCCAGGAAGAAAAGATGCTAAAGGAAAATAGTAAAAAAAGCAGGAAGCACGCCCCTGCATTAAATGTGTCCCGACTTGCTTACCAATATTTTCGCACATATCTTTTCGCCATTTCTGGTATTAGTCATACGACGGCTCTTTGTCTGTTGACAAATATGGGCCATGACTTGCACAAGTTTCCGTCGGCAAAAAGTTTTTCGTCATGGCTAAGGTTGGTACCGAATAATAAAATTAGTGGCGGGCACATCATCAGCAATAAAACACCCCGTGGAAAAAATCTGATTGCAACTGCATTACGGCAGGCAGCCAATTCCATAGGCAACCAGAAAGATCATGAGCTAACGCCATTCTTTAAACGAATTGCATTTAAAAAAGGGAGGATTGCAGCTATAACTGCAACGGCTCGTAAACTTGCAGTTATTATTTGGAACATGGTAACAAAAGTTGAACCCTATAAAAAAACATTGACAGCAAATAGCGATAAAAATAAAGCTAATCAATTGAAGCACATTGAAAAACGTATTGGGTTAATGCAGCAAACGCAAGATGAACTGAAAAGGCTCTTTTTAAGAACTTCATTATTAGTAGAGTAAGATAATGTTGTACAGAATAGGTTGACTAAAAATCAACTCAAAATGGACATTAAACAACAGTGTATTACTGAGTATTTAACGCAAGGCACAGGCTACCGACAGCTAGCCAAAAAGTATGGTGTAAGTAGAACCACCATTAACAAATGGGTGATAATTCACCAGATTAAACGCCTTTATTATAGAGTTTGAAGAACTACCCGAACATGAAAAATATAACTTTAATTGGTATGATAAGAACGAGCAATTTTTAATCTATTGCCAAAGGTGTGTGGTGTATAAGATACTGCCTGAATATTGATATTAAAAACCCAAAATTATATTGTGATGAAATTATTTTATAAATTCAATAAGTATTCCTTTATTTTTATAATGAACTTTAATTATTATCAATATGAATCTTAGTACTAATGATCTAGAATCGAATATTAAAAGGAACAAAAGAACAAATACTAAGGCCTCATTTATACTCGGTGATTCGAACAAAGAATTAGATGTTTTAATAAGAAAAAAGAAAAAATTCCAACTTATTATGACTTCCCCGCCATATAATATGGGTAAAGAATATGAGAAGAATGAACCAATTGAAACTTATTTAATCGAGATAGAAAACATTATATCAAAACTTGTGCAAGTTTTAGATGATAGAGGTAGCATATGTTGGCAAGTAGGTAATTATATAGATAAGAAAACGAAAGAAATGTTCCCTTTAGATATTTTTTATTACAATATCTTTAAGAAATATAAATTACAATTACGAAATAGAATAATTTGGAATTTTGAGCATGGCTTGCACTCTACTAAAAGATTTTCTGGAAGGTATGAAGTAATTTTATGGTTTACTAAATCTGAGGATTATACTTTTAATCTAGATGATGTAAGAGTACCAGCAAAATATCCCGGCAAAAAACATTACAAAGGTCAAAAAAAAGGTGAAATATCTGGAAATCCGTTAGGTAAAAACCCATCTGATTTTTGGGAATCTTTAAAAAATGAATGGGAAAATGCAGTTTGGAAGATACCTAATGTTAAATCAAACCATAAAGAAAAAACGATACATCCTTGCCAATATCCAATTGAATTGGTTGAAAGATGCGTACTAGCTTTAACAAATGAGGGTGATAATATTTTAGATCCTTATTCTGGAGTTGGCTCATCAGTTTTAGCGGCATATAAAAATAAACGTAATGCAATCGGAATTGAAAAAGATTCGAGCTATATAGACATCGCAAATGATAGGCTATTATCCCTGAAAAAAGGGCAGCTTAAAATTAGGGCTCTTGGTACGCCAGTTCACATACCTAATCAGAATCAAGCTGTGGCAAAAAAGCCTGATCATTTTAAATATTAGATAAAAAATATTATTTTTAATTAAAAGAATATGGCATCATTAAAGAAGCCCTTGAAAAGAGAAACTACTGCAAAAAAAACAGGTAAGAAGAAACCTTCGAAGATTCTTGACCCTAAAATAAGAGAAGAGAGAAAATTGCAAAGGTTACATATTACTGAAATTAGGTCAATTTTTGAAAAAATTGGATTTCTTAAAATCGACAATGTTGCTGATAAAGAAATTATATTTAATGGAAGAAAAGGCGATTTTGATGATGTGTTTATCTATCAGAATATTGTACTATTATTTGAATATACAATTAGTAAAAGAGAAAATATTGGCGATCACCTTTTGAAAAAGAAAATTATTTTTGATCATGTTGTCGAAAATGCAGAAGAATTCATAGATTATTTAAAAGATAAATTTCCAACAGTTTCTGAAAAACTAAATTCTTATCCTACCCCTGAGATTAAAACTTTTATCATTTATTGCTCGAAAAATGAAATAAAGCAAAGTCATAAAGACCAATTGATTAATATTAAATATCTGGATTTTTATGTTGTAAAGTATTTCAAAGTATTAGCAAATACTATTAAGAAATCTGCTCGATTTGAGTTATTTAAATTTTTAGGGCTAACTTTTAATGATATAGGCGAGAATATTTCTCCTTCAACTGGCTTTTCTAAAGACTATAAAGGCTCATTATTACCTCATTCTTATAGCAATTTTGCAAAAGGATATAAAATTGTTTCCTTTTATATCGACCCTAAAACTCTAATAGAGAAATCTTATGTCCTGAGGAAGTATGGTTGGCTTGATGATCATGGTTTGTACCAAAGAATGATTGATCCTAAAAAAATTAACCAAATCAGAGAATATTTAAATAAAGAAGAAAGGGTTTTTATCAATAATATAATTGTCACGTTACCTAATGAAACCAAATTATTAGATGATACCAAAAATACAATTGCTTTTGATTCTGTAACAAAAACACAGCCTATTGAAATTAAATTACCTCAGGATTTTAATATAATTGGTTTAATTGATGGACAACATAGAGTTTTTGCATATCATGAAGGTGGATTATTTGAGGAAAAAATTAAAAGATTAAGAGAGAAACAAAATTTGCTAGTTACTGGAATAATTTACCCAAAAAATATTTCTGATTTAGATAAGACTAAATTCGAGGCAAAGCTTTTCTTAGAGATTAATTCAACCCAGACAAATGCAAAATCAGATCTTAAGCAAGCAATTGGGCTAATCTTAAAACCGTTTTCTATTGAATCGGTTTCTAGAGCAGTTCTAGAAAAATTAAATCAAAGAGGGCCATTAGAACGACTATTTGAAGTTAATTATTTTGATAAAGGAAAATTAAAAACGACTTCTATAGTTAGTTATGGTTTAGCTCCATTGTTAAAGTTTACAGGGAATGATAGCATTTCTTTTTTATGGAATAACATAAGAAAAAATGAATTACAAAATAAAACGGATGATGTTCTTCTAAATGAATACATTCTCTTCTGCCATGAAAGTATTGATATTCTTTTGAAAGCGGCATCGTCTAATCTAAACGGACGTTGGTTTATCTCCACTAAAAAAGAACTTAATTATATATTGAACACGACTACTATAAATGGGTTTTTTGTTTGTTTAAGAAAATTAATAGAGCATAAAAAGACTGGGGATTTTGAATATTATCGAAGTAAGTTTTCAAAACTTAATGAAATTGATTTTCAGAGTTTCAAATCAAGTCAATATGGCGACTTGGGTGAAACTATTTTTCAAAAGTGCTTTTCATAAATTGCAAAATGTCCCCTTAATCGACCCCAGCCTAAACAAAAAACACTGAAAGATATTGATTTACAGTGCTTTATAATTTTACTATGTTATTCTGCAAGGTATTCATAACTTGCTACCTACCCAAAAACAAGTGCAATACAACAGCAGTGCTATGAACAGTTCTACACCAAAACCACCCAATGAACAACCACAAAACACCGATGCTTTACAGCAAAAAATAGCCCTGCTAGAAAAGCAATTGCAGTGGGAAAAACTAAGAGCTGACGCCTTAGATACCATGATAAATATTGCCGAGAAACAGCTAGATATTACTATCAGAAAAAAGTCTGGCAACTAACAGTCCGTGCGATAAAAATGGCAAATCCTTCCTCTAGTGTACAATCGATTTGTCGGCTGTTAGATTATTCGCCACAAGCCTACCACCAACAACAAAAAAGGCTATTAAAAAAGCAGGTAAATGAGGATTTGATAGTACAGCAAATACATGGCGTTCGTAAACACCAACCCATGTGTGGTGGTAGAAAACTGTTCATCATGTTACAACCATTTTTCACTGCCCAAAACATACAAATAGGTAGGGATGC
>NZ_JBHSDC010000010.1:0-4682 GCF_042651445.1 Parasediminibacterium paludis | reverse complement strand
CGATGAAAGCATCTATCAACCGTACTGCATTATCGGCAGTCACTTGTTCATCCAATGTGCTGAAATAAGTTTGATGGCGGTTATTGCCTGGTATAAATTGCATACAAAATAATAGCAAAAACAGTACTCCTTTTTTCAATATCCACACTTTGGGTATATTTGAAAAGCAATGGTAGTTTTTTCACAAACTCTCGTTAGCGGTAATTTTATGAGACCAACACTACTAATTTTCACGACAATAATTTTGACACTTACTTCTTGCGAAGGCTTCATTCATATGCAAGGTCGAGTTATAGACAATTCGACAAAACAAGCAATTGAAAATGTAAAGGTGCTTTTGATTTTAAGAGGAAAAGACACATTAGCTAACAATAAACTTCATCACGACACAGTTGAATACAACGACAGACTTGCTATAAGGAAAAAAGGAATTAAGGATGATTATAAAATGTATGACACAAAAGGTTTCTCAAAACTTGGACCTTCTATAACCGACACGACAGGTTATTTTAGTATTGGAAATATTTTAGTTGGTTGTGTTCCTAAATGCCCGACTTGCCAACTACTATTTATCAAAGATGGATATGAGTCTTTGTCTGTAAAACTAAACTCAATTGTTCACGACAGTATGACTGTTTCTTTAAAAAAGGTATCAGACAAATCGTTTAATTCAACAAGCCATTGACAACAAAAACTACCGCTAACAAGCGGTTTTGTTCAATTGCGGCTGGACAAACAAACTTCTGCTAATTGCAAATCTCAACTCCTGTTCGGGCAAGACAAGCAATATTGAACTTTCAACTAACTTCAACAATCAAACTCAAATCACCAGCGGTTGTCGGCAGACGGAATTCTAATTCCGCAACTGCACAAAGCCGCCGGACGTTAGCGGTCAGGCAATGGCGACTAAATCTCTTACAGCACCTTCATAAACAAAGAACAACCAAACAAATACTCAAGATTTATATAACTATGGCAACAACAGTTAATAATGCTTTCGATGCTTTTATGAAAGACATTGTTCGTTTGGATACTGATCGTAACGATGTAGCAAAGAGAAGTAAAAACAATTTGGTCACAGAAATTGAGAAATTCCCAAACGATGGTAAATTTTTGGACCTCTATCCTGATTATATGTCAATTGACTATGGCTCGTTTTCACGTAAAACCAAAATAAGACCATTGGATGATATTGATTTAATGATTGTTTTACATGCGAATGGTAACTGGAGAGAGGCAATTGATGGAGGCTATAGAATCCGTGTGCAATCCAACGCAAGCAAACAACTTGCACTTTGTAATCCTGGAACAGATGTTCTTAACTCAATAAAAGTTATCAATAAGTTCAAAGACTATCTAGCAAATGTGCCATCATACAAGAAAGCAGATATAAAACGAAATCAAGAAGCAGTAACGTTAGAACTCAACTCTTACGAATGGGTATATGACATAGTGCCCTGTTTTCAAACAACACCCGATAACTTCGGCAAGACATTTTTTTTAATCCCAGATGGAAGCGGAAACTGGAAACCGACTGATCCAAGAATTGACAAAGACAGAACTATAGCCATTAACAGTAAACAACAAGTTTCTGTTCTTGACATGATTAGAATTATGAAATATTGGACTAAGCGCCGTACTGCAGCTACTATGGGATCATATTTTCTCGAATGCATGATTTTAAACTATTACGATTCCCTAGGAGTTTCTAGCAGCAAATACATTGATGTAGAATTACCGAATCTGTTTGCATGTGTCTATCACCAAATACACAACAGTTTGTACGACCCAAAAGGATTTCAAGGTGATTTAAATAAGTTAACTTGGAACGAGAGAAATTCTATACAAGAGAGAGCTGAACTTGACTATAATCGCTCAAAAGAAGCCCGAGATTTGGAAGCAAACAGTAAACAAAAAGAATCTATCCAAAAATGGGGAGAAATATTCGGTCCTGAATTTCCAACCTATACGACATAATAACATGAATTCGATTAAAGAAAAGCAGGAGCTTCCTCAAAATATGAAATTGTTGAAGGCCCAAAGGACAATTTATGCGAATGCTAAAAAAATATATCGATGGCAACTTACCATTACAATATTGATAGTAGTGATTTTAAATTTTGTAAAGTTGCTACAGAAGGACATTACACAAATTGACTTAACACCTTATGTAGCTTTGGTATCTGTTACAATAACTTTAGTTGATCCGCTTTTTCTATCTGGCTATTTGTCTAAGTTCAAAACAAATGGAGCGAAAGTGCAAGAATTATTTGATTGTAGCGTATATAACATGGAGTGGAATGAAACAAACAGTGGAGAAAAACCGGAAAACTGGGTTATAGAGGAGGCTGCAAAAAAATATGTTCACAATCCTAAAGCGCCATTGACGAATTGGTATCACATCGACCTTGACGGTTTAAACCATGAAGAATCAATACTCCGTTGTCAGGAAACAAATTTGGAATATGATCGCAAGTTAAGATATCATTTCAAAAACGATTGCACAATCGCATGTTTAGTGGTAGTCATAACTTCCTTCATTATAGCTACAATTGTTAATTCGTCAGTGAAAGGCTATCTAACTAACTTTATCGCACCAACTTTGCCACTCCTTGTAATATTGCTTAAAATTATTTTGGATAACCAGAAATCTGTTAAATCTTTAGAAGAGGTCAGAAAGGCAGCAAGAAAACTTCGTAATGCTGCCGGCAAGCCATCAATGATTCAGCTAAGACAAGTGCAAGACAAGTTGTATTGTAGTAGAAAAGATAGCACTTTGATACCTGAAAATTATTATCATTATCGACGACCCAAATTAGAGCAATCAACAAAAAGCAATGTTGCAAATCAACTTTAAGAATGAATGCCCGAACCGCTAACATTGCATTGGCAATATGGCGGGGCAACGTGAAATTAGCAGCAATAAGTCGCATATTGGCTTTTGTTCCAGCGTGACCGAACACTATTGAGCTATAAAACAAACATTGAACTTTTGTATTTTTATTCAGCATTGGTTCCGGGCTGAACGTTCAATGAATACCGCCACATCGCCAATGCTTTCCGTTAGTGGCAATATTTCCTAAATTTGATACAACGTAATTATCCAAAATCCAAATTATGCAAAACGTAACAAGCTAACCCTTCGCAGTCAGGCACATTTGAAAGGCACACAAAACCCAAAGCACAGAAGCAAACCTTACAAAAGAGCCTTCCTGCAACTACACACAATGACAATTTTCGCTTATCTGCATGACTCACAATCAAAATAATTATGCACTTAACATAAATAAAATATTGACAAATAGTTATAATCCGATTAAATATATAAGTTTATGCAATGAAATGAATATCCTTAATGTCATTATAGCAATACAATTCTAATCTTCATGAAAAAATCAATAACAATGCAATTATTTTTTTTTTTATCTGCAACTGTATTTCTTTCTTGCCACAAGGATACAATTGTAAACAATCAAAAAGCATCAGAATATTTCCCTAATAAAATTGGCAATTGTTGGCAGTATTCTGTTTATGATTCTAGTTTACAAAAACAGTATGATGTTACAGTTAGTATAATTGGTACTAAGAAATTAATTGATGGAATTGACGCTAATATCTGGCAATATCAGTATCCAGACAAAACAGATACAAATTATGTAAGACTTGATGTTGATACAATAAAGATTTATGATAAAACTAGAATTGAAACTCTTCAGGGATTACAATTTCCACTTAATACGTATGTGATACCATTTAAAAATGGGCAACGATGGGATGGTAAGTTATTGGCTGTGGATAGTTCATATGTTACAGCATTAACTTCAATTTCAATCTCAGCCGAAACATTTATGAACGGGTTCAATATTTATCATTATTACTTAGGTCCCAATATTGAGTATATAGATAATTATGGGTTTATCTCAAACATTGGAATAGTAAAAATGTATCTCAACCACTACAATTTTGCACCACGTAATAAACAACTTTGGCAGCTAAAAAAATATATTTTAAACTAAAAAAACAATCATGAAAACCATTTTACACAGCACTTGCTTTCTCATCATTCTAACCGCAGTTCTTAATCCATCTGCTCATGCTCAAACAAATAATCCTAAAAAAAGTGTTTTACACTTAGCCAATGGTGTTTCTGCCCCAGTTGGCCAAAATTCGTCTTCAAATGTTACCACATTTTCCACAACTACTTGTGATGGTAACGACGTTAGGATATTCCCATCACCACTTCCTCAATCAGAAGTGCATATTAGCATTAATAAGCAGAATCCAAATGTTCTTCTTTTAAGTGCAAACACATTTCCAATTTCAAATTCATGGCAAGGTGCTTATTGGAGTACAAATGCAAATATTAGTTGGACTGGTTCTGACAATCTTCCTAATAATGCCCCTGGGCGTGGAGACCCTTCGACGGCTTTTGATGCAAACGGTAATGGCTATGTTGCAACAATGTCTTATCCTACGGGCAACATTAATGCAGAACCAAATGGTTATGCAATACAACGTACAACGAATAATGGAACAACTTGGGGTACTCAAGTATCAGGTAGTGGAACGATTAATGGGTTAGACAAAATAATGGTAGCAGCAGATGATGTTCCAATGTAAGCTCCCCTAAAATCCGCTACATTCAAAAGTATAAAATTCTCCGTTTTCAGTTTTTATAGGAT
>NZ_JBHSDC010000009.1:0-53271 GCF_042651445.1 Parasediminibacterium paludis | reverse complement strand
GCCTTGTTTCGCAATAAGCGGCTGCGGTGGCTGTAAACCCTGTCTGTGGCAAGGGATTTACCACCGCGGTTTTTGTGATAGTATCGCTAGTACAACCCTTATCCGTTAACGTATACAAACTCACACCATAAGTGCCAGCATTGGTATAACGATGCGAAGGGTTTTGTATCGTATCCGTAGAAGCGTCGCCGTAAAACCAATGCCATGCAACAATAGGTTGACCATTGTTGTTACTTTGATCTATTAGGTATAATGTGTCGTACAAACAACCATTAAAATTAACTGAGAAATTGGTAGTAGGCTTAGCAAATACCTTTAACAAATAGTTTATTGGCAGTGTATTACTACATCCATTGGCATCGGAGACATTGGTAACTGTATAGGTAGTATTTGCCGAAGGCGCAACCGAAAAGCTGTATGGCGAGGTAGCAACATTATTAACTTGAAATGTATCTGTTCCATTATTATAGACAAAAGACCAAGGCGCTTTGCCAGTAAAAGCGATGTTTAGTGTTTTAGATGTTCCAACGCACAAAGTATCGCCACCACTAATACTTGCAGTGGGCAAGGCATTTACAACTACAGTAACAGAGTCATTTTTATTTATTGCAGAACTGGTACAGGCAGTTGCATCTACAACTTTTGTAATTGCATAAGTGGTAGTCTTTTTGGGCGAAACTGTGAGTAAATATGGCGAAGCTATAATTTGTTGGATACTATCATTTTTACTACCATCATTATAATACACTGTCCATGGTGCTTTACCAGTAAGTGAAATAGGTAGCACTTGTGAATTGCCATAGCAAATGGTATCATCAACGCCAAAAACAGCCGTTGCAGCAGGATATACCGTAATAGGCAAGCTATCTGTAAAGCTACCGCAACCTTGCACATTGGCAGTTACAAAATAAATACCAGAATTTGTTACAGTCACATTAGGGAGTATTGGATTGTAAACACTACTCGTAAAACCATTGGGACCCGACCAACTATAACTAGTATTGGCAATAAGATTGGCTTGCAATTGTAAATTATTACCATAACAAATACTATTTACCACTAATGGTGTTAATGCTGCAATACCATAATTAGAAAAATACCCAAGTCTTGTACCTGAATTAGAGGCGCCATTTAAAAAGCCAAGGTGAAATAATCCTGATGAATTGGTAACCAATGTAGCAGCGCCTGGAGGAATCAAGGTATTTAATGCAGGTAAATTGGCGGTTGAAATTCTTGCAGCTTGCCATATACCATTGGTACCTGTAACAGGCGAAAATAAATTCGCTGTAATAATGCCAGATTGCCCATTTAGCTGAAAACTATTGATATCGGGCGTTTTACATAAAATATTCAAATAAAAAGTTTCAGAGGTGGAACGAACAAAGGACACGGTAGAAGAACCTGTGCATTTAATATTGGGCAAAGATGTTGCCGCAACTTCCTGACCAATACCTGTAAATTGCAATACGTATACAGGATTGCTCGTAGTAATATAAGCGGTGGCATTTGAAAAAATACCTTCATAGGATTGTCCACGATTAATCGTTGCTACAATACTACCATCCACAGAAATTTGCGTATTATCAACCGTAGCCCAAACATAAAAGAAATCATTATTGGGAAATGACGAATAACTTAAAGCGCCTCTTACAATGATAAACTCATTACCCGTATTAGCTTCTGGCACAATTTGATCGCCAATTAAATCGTAATTGGGATTTAAAAAAACAGAATCATCATAAATAGTAACAGCAACGGGCTTTGTTGCCTTGAGAGAGGAACCACCTAAATGTGTTCCTGCTGCACTACTAGCAGCGATAACGGCATAAGACTGCCCTTTATTTAAAGTAATGGTAAATGGTATACCTGCAACATGGCCAATAGAATCTGGCTGTGTGAGTGTTACGGTGATGTTGGTATTATCTTCTGTAGCAACAATAGCAAAACCACTATGCGCCATGGGTGTTAGCGGCGTTTTATTAGCAAATCTGGTTTGTGCAGGAATTAAAAAAGAAGTCCCTAATCCAATTTTACCTTTTAGTGGAAAAATTTCTGGATTTAATAATTTAGCCGCTTCATAATAGGCAGAAATATTGGCCGTAGCAGTAATTTTTATACCAAAATTTTTTATGGTGTTCCCAGGTTTATTTTCAATTAAATCAATTTGGCTAGTAAGATCGATAGTAGTGGCAGAATTCGCACTTAAAAAAGTAGTATAAGGAGTAAATGCAGGATTGGCAGGCTGCGAAATTGTAATGCTGGCTGGTTGTGAATAAGTAGCCATTCTAAAAACAATAGGCTTATTTTCATGCCCAGGTGTTACTGCTGGCGCAGCGAACCAAAAAGCGGTATCTACTTGAGCATATGTATAAAAACTACTGAACAGAAAAAAAATTACAATAAAAAATGGCTTGCAGTGCTTCATGTAAAGTCAATATCAAATAAGGCAATGAAATTACTCTATAATTAGTTTCAAGCATCAAGCAAACTAGATAAATGGGTAATAATTACACGTTAATTAAGTTTTAAAAAAAATTACATTGCTTTACTGCTGTGATTTTATTTTAAACCTACCGAAGGTTTTATCTAAATATCGCGTCTTATCACCAAAAGGAATTGCTCATTTGAACGAACAAATGCTTATACAAGCCTTACAGCAAGGTGCTCAACAAGCTTTTAGCCAATTGGTAGAAGCTTATCAACACATGGTGTACAACGTGGCTTTAGGTATTATTCAGCAACAAGAAGAAGCAGAAGACATAGCGCAGGAAGTATTTATTCAAGTGTACCAGTCCATTAAAGATTTTAAAGGTGAGGCGAAATTATCTACTTGGTTGTACCGCATTACCATTACCAAATCGCTCGATTGGCAACGCCGAAAAACTAGAAAAAAGCGTTTTGGTATTGTACAAAATTTATTTGGGCTTAATAATGAAGTAATACACGAAGCACCAGAATTTTACCATCCTGGTGTAGCAATGGAAAATAAAGAACAAGCTTCGATATTGTTTAAAGCCATTAATCTGTTACCCGATAATCAGAAAATCGCTTTTACACTCAACAAAGTAGAAGGTTTAAGCTATCAAGATGTGGCAGATATAATGAGCGTAACCGTGGCTTCTGTAGAAGCGTATTTACATAGAGCTAAAGAAAATTTACGCAAACAATTAACTAATTATTACACAAAAGAGTCTAAACAATAAATTATGATCACTAATAATACAAAAGAAAAAGTTGAAGCAGCCTTAAGTAGTATAGATCATATTTCACCTGCTGAAATGCCCCCATTTTTCTATACCCGATTAGTTGCTAAAATGGAGCGAGAACCTAAGCCTACTTGGTGGCTGGTGCTATTACGATCCTTTACCAAGCCAGCATTTGCAGTGGTAACATTATCTTTTTTTGCGGTGCTGAATATTACCGCCATTACTGCAATGTTAAAAGATAATAAACAAGGCCATAATGCTGCAGAAAGCAGCACAATACAAGGCTTTGCACAAGAATATAACTTATCAGTGTCTACCATTTACAACGATAAAAGAGACAGCAAATGAATTACTTTAACAAAAATAAATGGTGGCTTACAGCAGTGATAGCGCTGTTGGTTGTTAATACAGCCACACTCACTATTTTTTGGCTAGAACGGAAAGGTCACGACTTACTAGGCGCAAGACCCAAAGGTGGAGAGGCGCAAGCATTTATCATCAAAGAATTAGCATTAGATAGTATTCAACAAGTGCAATACTTAGAGCTTGTAAAAGCGCACCGAAATGGTACCAATGCTATTAAAAAAGAACTAAAAGATGCAAAAGATTCATTCTATAATTTATTAGGCGATAGTTTAATAAATGATGCGGTGGTTAAGCAAGCAGCAGAAAGAGCATCGGCTATAGAAGCACAACTAGACCTACTCACTTTCAAGCATTTTCAACAAATAAGAAGCATTTGTACACCTAAACAAAAAGCAAAATTTGATACCATCATTAAAACAGTGGTTAAAATGATGGGGCCAAACCAAGAACGTCCCCAAGGACCACCGCCGCCACATGATAAGCACCAAGGTGAAAGACCAAAAGAACCGCCGCCAGAAGATGGTGAAGGCCCTCCACCTCCAATGGATGGAAATGGTCCACCACCAGATCATCGAGGTCCTCCGAGAGGATAAGTTTAAAAGCGAAGGTTTAAAAACATAACATCGTCTTATTCATTATCTCGCAAACTATTTAAAAAAATTTTAAAGCAACAACGCTATGAAAAAAATATCAGTACTTGCGTGTTCCATTGCTACCCTTGCCGCTATTAGCTTTATAGCATGCAAAAAAGATGATGGAACCGCCACTACCACGACAACTTCCAATGCTACATTACCCACTGTTTTTAGCAAGTTCAACAGCTCGGTGAGTATTTCTGTAAGCGGCGATTACGTAGTGCTTACCACCAACGATATACCAGACCACAAAAGCCCCTATTTTGCTACTTCAGATAGCAGATACGAAGCTTATAATGGTGCTAACACGGCTTATTCTAAAAACCCGAACAGCATTGTATCACAAAACATCACGTTTAAAATCCCTATCAGCCCAGCAGTAGCAAGTACACATGCCGCTACACCACTAGGACCAATGGGGATTGCAGTAAATGGTGTGGTTATTTATAACCAATACGCCGCAGGTGGTGTGCCTTTAACTGGCGAAATCAATAGCTTTGACCAATACAATGGTCACCCACAAATGAGTGGACAGTATCACTACCATGTAGAGCCCACTTATATTACGGCGGCCAAAGGTAAAAGTGCATTAATTGGTTTTTTATTAGATGGGTTTCCGATTTATGGCCCAGTAGAAAATGGCGTAACTTTAACGAGCAGCAGTAGCACGTTAGATGTATATCATGGTCATACAAGTGCTACGGCAGATTATCCTAATGGTATTTATCACTATCATATTACTGCTGATGCACCGTATATTAATGGCAATGGCTTTTACGGTACAGCAGGTACAGTAACGCAATAATATTTCCCGTTTGATAGCCCAAAACCGTCCCCTATACTCTTTTAACGGCCTCTCTTGTAGAGGTCGTTTTATTTAGCGGGTATTTCACACAAAGCAACAAAGAAAGCATCTGATAATATTATACAAAGAAGATTTTGTAACCAGCATTAGTACTACTATGTAACATCGTTGCGTCGCACACTTCTACGTTTTGTTCGCTCTGCGGCTTTTATAGTAGCGTAGATATTTTTAGCGATGGGATGGCTTTGAAAAAAGCAAGTAAGCAAATTAATTATTAGTTTATCATAATAGGACTTTCGTTTATTTTTAAATTAGCGGTAATTTTTGAACACCATGTTATTCACAGACATTTTTAATAAAAAGACACAGGAACTTCAACCTGAATTTGACAAACTATTTAAAGATATTTTGGAAAATCAGACACATGATGGTGACTTATTACTAATGAGAGTAAATGGTTTTTATTATCCAGAGGCAAATAACTGGGACAACACATTATTTAAAAATCCTTACATGATTGGTCCTAATACTGAAGGACATTCTGATTATTGGCATTACAGGTTTATTCATAATTATAGACAAAATTCAACTTCAAGTCTAACTTTCATGAATATCTAGAAAAAAATAAATGGTCGCAAGAAAAAGCAAAAGAGATTGATGAATTAACTGAAAAGGAAGTAACATCTATTCAACTAGAGATGTTGATATATATAAAAATATGGGAAGCAGATTTATTCATAAAGAAACTTTATCAACTTACTACTTTAACATTTGGGGAGCCATATGACTGGCACTTTAAAATCAAGGAAAGCAACCGAGACAATAGTCCTTCTACCGGAAAACGAGAAGACATTATCAGAAATAAAATCAGAGATCGATTAAAAGATAAGTACCCAAAAATATATTCATCTATTAAGAACGCTTATAAAAATCAGATACGAAATTCAATTGCGCATTCAAATTACTATTTCGTAGGACGTTATATCCATCCATGTAATTACATAAAGAATGACGCAGCATCGCAAATTCAAGTACTTTCTTTTGATGAATGGATAGATATGTTTCATGACACAATGGTTATTTATAACCAAATGATACGGTTTAATCATTTAATTGATGATTTATATTCTAAAGCTGCGGGCGTCAATAACCTTTTATTTGAAGTTCGATTAAACAGGATTGACCCCGTTGAAAAAACTGAATATTATTTATTGAAGTATAGACCTGAATTTAATGATTGGGACTTTAATGAGAATAAAACTACAGCCAAAAAGGTTTAAACAAGTTACCGCCGCTTTTGGTTTTGCTTCACCAACAGCTTTACTTATCCGTTTTACGCATTTTCTGCTCTAGCATTTTGTCCAACGAACCACGTTGAGCTTTTTTCCGCTCTAGCATTTTGCCCAATAGACCTCGTTGGAGTATTTTCCACCTCGGCATTTTGCCAAACAGAGCTTGTTGAAGCTTTTTCCACCATGGCATTTTGCCTAACAGACCTCGTTGAAGCTTTTTCCAACCTAGCATTTTATCCAACGAACCTTGTTGAAGCACTTTCTACCCTAGCATTTTGCCCAACAAACCTCGTTTGAGTATTTTCCACCTTGGCATTTTGCCAAACAGAGCTTGTTGAAGCTTTTTCTATTTTATCAAAAACCGAAACAATAATTACAGCTACAGCGATAAATATTTTTTAAATTAAACTTATAAAACTAAAAACATTGCATAATATATTAAATTAGCTACAAAATTTACAAAAAAACAGTTGTATGATTAAAAAAATCAGTTTAAAGCAGTTGGTGGCAACAGAGTTGTACCAATTTTTTAGCCTTGTTCTTGGCATTGTTGACGTTGCCAACCCCACCGTTTCTAAAATTAAAACTCAGCGTGATGTACTAAATGACCTTATACACAAGCTGCAAGCGGCCATTAATAAAGAAAAAGGCTTTGCTTTAACCAAGGTAATAGAGGCATTAGATACAAGAAGAGATAATGCCATTTCTGGATTAATGATGTGGATTGCAGGGCTTACAAAACACCCAAATTCGGTAACAAAAGAGGCTGCAAAAATTGTAAAAGCTTATTTAGATACCCATGGTAATGCTATTGCTTCGCAAAACTACCAAACAGAATCAGCCATTTTATCTAAAATAGTAGCAGACTACAAGAGCAATGCCGCATGGAAAATTGCGCTTGATGGTTTAGGCGGTAAAGATTGGATGGATGAAATTGAGGCTGCCAATACTGCGTTTATTACTACCTATCAGCAACGCACAAGCGATATGGGCGTAGCTACCAATGCAGAATTATTTCATTACCTTGCGTACACCTGCAGTAACTGCATATTTAGCACTTATAGATATTGTAGAAACACGCTACAAAACAGCAATTGCAGATGGCGCAGATACAACAGTGCTAAAAAAATGTATAGATGATATCAATGCCACTATTACCCAATATCAACAACTGATAGAAGCTACCAAAGCTGCTAAAAAAGAAGGAGACAAAAAGTAGGAAGGCGATAAAAAGGCTGTTTGAAGCTAGTGAAAACAGCCTTTTTATGAATGAATTTTATTACAAATGAGACTGATTGCTGTTTTGCATCTTATCGCTAGCAACATATCTATCATAAAACCTTCCTGTTCCTTTTGCATCAAGTCTGCCTACAATTACTTCAACAGAACTTTTACTAATATCAATATTCGGTCGTAAATGATAATGTTCTCTTGCTTCGAGAGGAAGATGGGTAATACTTTCTTGTTTTATATCAGCTAATTTTAGTAAAAGTTGTGCAAACGACCTTAGCCCTTCGGCATCACCATGAATAAAAACTTCTTGCCATTGTTCTATTACGCCATCATTTTCGGCTTCATTACTCGCAACAAATATGTCCAAGTGCCCTTTAATGTCTGATTGGTATTTTTTCATGATTATTAGTCTAGAGCTAAAAAGATATAACAATGGATGCCGTGGAAATTTTATATCCTGCAACTAACTGAACACACAAATATAAATGCTTCGTATATTCAGCACAGGCTACATAAAGCTAAGTAGTACCAGTATCTCCTTCACCCAAAACATCCTAAATTTTTCTACCCGTATTAATCACATTAATACCTGTAAACTTTGTTGTTGCGCAACCATGTGATACGGCGTTGCTTTGCGACGGCTGACCTTTACCATCGCTAAACGAACCACCCAAACGGTAATCGTTTTTATCGGCAATGGCGGCGCAACTGTTCCAAAATTCTTGTGTGTTGCTTTGGTAAGAGGCATCTTTAAACATACCTACAATAGCACCATTTTTAATCTCATAAGCTAGCTGACTACTAAACTGAAAATTGTAACGTTGTTGGTCGATTGAGTAAGAATTTCGACCCAACATGTAAATGCCTTTCTCAGTGTTTTTAATCATGTCGGCCACTTTATCGTTACCAGGCAATAGCGATACATTAGGCATACGCTGAAATGGTACAGCACTCCAACTTTCGGCATAGCTACAACCTTGCGAAGCCGTTAAACCAAGAATATGCGCTTGATCACGAATGGTTTGATAATTGACCAGAATGCCATCTTTTATAATATCCCAATTGCTACATTGTACACCATCATCATCATAACCAATGGTAGCAAGGCCATTGCGCTGTGTTTTGTCAGCCACAAAATTTACCAGCTTATTACCAAAATTAAATGTCTTGCTGCGCCACTTATCTAAGGTTAAAAAGCTAGTACCTGCAAAGTTGGCTTCGTAGCCCAAAACACGGTCAAGTTCTGTAGGGTGACCAACAGATTCGTGAATGGTTAAAAATAATTGCGAAGGATCTAAAATTAAATCGTACTTACCTGCATCTATCGATTTTGCTTTTAATTTCTCGGCTACTTGTTCTGCTGCCTGACGCACATCTTCTAGCATATGGTAGCGGTTTTTGTACAGTATCAAATTACCGCTTTTAAGCTTTTCGCTATCTTGTGGTATTAAATACTCGTAACCCATACCCATAGGGGCACACAGCGCATTACGTGTTTCAAATTTGCTGGTAGCTTTATCTATTTTTGTGACAGTAAAATTTGGCCAAATACGATGTACATCTTGGTCTATGTAAGAGCCGTCTGTAGAGGCAAAGTACTTTTGTTCGTTCACCATAAAAATAGACGAACTCACAAAATTTCCACCATTCTTCAAGCCCTCACTATTTACGTTAAGCAGTAAGTCTATTTTCTCTTTTATAGGTACTTCAAAAGCGTTTTTCTGTATAGGTGTTTTCCAGCTCACCTCGCCATAGCCTTTTTGAGGTGCCAACTGTACAGGGTCAGAGAATTTAGCATTAGCTTTTGCAACAGCTACAGCCCGTTCAGCGGCTTTAGCAACCCCTTCTTTGGTGACGTCGTTAGTAGCAGCAAAGCCCCAACAACCATTGGCTATTACGCGTACACCTAAACCAAAAGATTCTGAATTAGCTACATTTTCTACACGCTTTTCTCTTGTAGCCACTACCTGATTTAAGTATCGGTTGATGCGTATATCTGCATAAGAAGCGCCTTTACTTTTAGCAGTATTTAAAGCTGCATCGGCTAATTGCTTTTTGATAGCAACATCAATATTGGGTGCTAAGAAATCGCTTGCACTTATATCGTTAGCTAGCAAATTGGTATTAGGCAACATTAAGGCACCAAAGCCCATAGCTGATAATTGTAAAAAATCTTTACGCTGCATAAGAAGTAGTTTAAAGCCTGAATAAATTAAAGGGGTAAGGTATAGATTGTTTGTAAAAACTATCCGCCATTTGTCATAATTTTCTTTCTAGCCACAAAGCTGCCATGGCTAATAAAAAGAATAGGAAGCAATATATTTTGGGTAAAGTGGCAGTTTGTTTAGTAGCAGTTACGCTTTCTTTATTTAATGGGTATTTATGTGTAGCTGCATACATTTTAGTAGCCAACATATTATCTGTAGCTTGTACAGAAGCCCAATCTTTTGGCTGAAATACATACCAGTATCTAGAAAAACCATTAGCAGTCTCTATTCGCTGCCAACCTGTTTGTTTTGGCCAATAACTAGCTGACCTTATATAAGGTAACTGTACCTGTTGCTGTAATGCCAAAGCAGTTTGCTGAACCATTACACCCAATGGCTGTGTAGTACTTTCAATTTGTATAGTTGCCTGTTGATAAGGATATATAATATTAGGTTTAACTTTTACATTAATATCTTCATTAGTTTGCTTCGCTGCTTTTTGCAACAATAAAGACCATAACTGATAGTAGCTGGCTGGCTTATTCTGTAATACCAAACTATAAGTGGCATTTAGCGTAGTAGCAACTATTTTACCCATACCTAGTATACTTACTGCTGCCATTATTTTAGTACTATCATCGGTTATTAAAGTTTGTGTGCTTGCATTGGCTTTTAAGTAAGTAGGTTGTGCTACTAGAAGCTGTTCCTTTGTATTGTTAAATTGAAGTCGCAGTGTTTTTTGTTCGCTATTACTAGTGGTATTGATGGTAAATGGTTGTTGGTAAAACTTGCTTGCATCATTGCTACTATCACGTTGTACCACTAAGCCTAACCCCTGCTGCACAATAGCTGTTTTAATAGCAGCAAGTTCATTAGCACTCAAACTATTTAACACATCATCATCTGCTATGAGTAGATCAAAATTGCTTAAAGCACTACCTGTAATATTATCTAGTATTATGCTTTTAGTATTCAAAAAACTAGTGGCATATTTCGCTTTAGATACTGTGGTTCTTGAGGCTACGGCGTAGTTATTTTCGTACAACCAATTCTTTAAAAACTTATGTTCAAAATTGGGTGTAGCTGCTAGTACCAATACACGCAAAGGTTGCATAGGCAACACTTCAAAAGGCAAGGCGTTATTTTCTAGTGTATCTTTTTGTGCCATTGCAATAACGCTATACACAGCCCTACCGCTATGCTTTGGTATTGTTTGTAAATGAAACGTTTGTTCTTGCAAAGGCGCTATTGTTACCGTATCCAAACTATTACCAAACGCAGCCAAATAAATGGTTACAGGTAGCTTACTAGTATTATTATATCTGCCCTCTACTTGTAATGCTTCGCCGCTATGTATGGTATGTGGACAATTAATAGCCGTAATGCCATTGGTATTATTTGTAGGATGAAACTGTATAGTATTACTTTTTAAAAGCTGTAAATCTGCAAGAGTCAAGCCATTACCAAAAACATGCAAATTGGTAGCTGTAGCCGCTTCGCTTACACTAATGGTATCAGTATTTGGATGGGCTTTGATAAAAGCCGTTATACTGTCTTTGTTATAACCATCAGTTAATAGAAGGCTTTGCTTGTTGTTACTATCAGTGTTACTTATTTGATAGCGTATATCAATAGCCATACCTGCGAAGGCAATCATGGCAATACATGTTGCTACGATGCGCCACCACAACCTTGCTCGCAATGGTCTTGTTACTTCTTTCCATAATAGAAAAGCGAGTAACATAGCACAAAGCCCTATAACAATATGGTTAAACCAAGGCATCACTATTACTTATGTTTATACAGTTGATTAAAATATTCTGTTGACAGTGCTTTACTAGGCATAGCATTTTGCTGCTGTGGTGTGGTTATTGGCGCAGCTAATATTTTTTGTATCGCTTTTTGAACCACAATTATGTCTGCTTTATTAATGGTTTTTGTAGCTTGCTGCTGTTGTAATAACAATTGCTTTAAAGCCGTTAAAGCTGGCAAATAAGCAGTTGGCTGTGTACTTGCTTTATTGCTAATAATAGGCAAAGCTTGTGCTAATACACTTCCACTAGCAATGCATTCATGAGCTTTCATAGTTTCTAATACCGATAGTGCAGCTTGCAATATGGTATTATTATTAGCAGCTATTACCACTTGCTGTTGTGTAGTAGGTGATACTACTTTAGTCAAGTCTGCCGTTAAGCGTTTTTCTGGTTTTAATGGTGTAGTTTTTAAACTTGTTTTAGCTACATATACCCTCGATGATTGCTGTAAATCTTTTAATAAGCGTAGGGCTTTATAGGCAAATGGCAGGGCTTCTTGTGGCTTAAACGTACGCAGTTGCAATTCAGCATTCCACATTTCATTCAGCACTGCTTTTAAGCGTTTCTTAGTATCAGCATCTAAAAATGAGGCATCTTCTGCATTATCATGTTTATCAGTCACTGCGTCCATCATGGCTTTACCGTCACCAAAATCTTTTGCATCTAGGCTTTCTGCATCTTCTATACCTTGGTTCGATTCGTTTTCTTCACCTAAAAACTTACCATAACGCAGGCGCAACAATTTTTGGTCTACACCTAAATTATTACTACGGTTTTTAAAGCTTTCTAGACTAATGGTGTCTTTGTCTTTAAGCAACTGTTCCGCATCAATAATAATTTGTCGCTCACTTCTAAAAAGCTCTGGCTTAAAGTTCACATTATTAGCCACACCTTCTAAATTAATTAACTGCGTAGTATCTGGCAAGGTTATTATAAATATATCCGAACGACTTTCTTGTAGGTTATTGTCTATTGCTTTTACATAAAAATACAATTCATCACCTGGCTGCATAGCTAGCTTTTTCAAGTCTATTATTTGCCCAATATTGTATTGCAATTGCCCTGTTTTAAAGCTAGTTGCTAGTGCTATTTTTTGCTCCTTAAATTTTACACCTTCACCGCTACCGCTAGCTATGGTTGCGTTTACAAAAGCATCTATGATACCATAATCATCTGTAATAGTAAGGTTTAGCGGCACTTTTGTTGGTTGTCCAAAATCTATAATTGTATTTGGCTTGGGTGATGCTACACTAATGATAGGCAAAGCATCTTTTATGGTTTCTATCTGATACAAGTCGGATAGTTTACCATCAATATTCAATTGGTAAAAGCCTGACTGCGTAATGGTTCTAACCATTTGCCATGCGGTATGCGATTCATCGCTTGGCTGCATCATAACCTTTAAAGAATCGTTAAAAGTGATGGTAATACTTGCCACTTTAATATTGGTAGTTATTTGCCATAAAGCCTTACTACCTACTGGCAATTGCATATTAAAACTTGCTTGTTTTCTATTAGGCAAATTGGTATAACTAGGTGGTTGTATATTAACTGTAAATTTATTTATCGCAGGCAATATCACGTCTTTTTTTACAGATGACTGCAAGCTTATTGCATCAATACTTCTTGATGATGGCTTTGATATTTTACTCATTCCAAACGTTACTACAAGCGCTACTAACGCCATACCACCTATACGATACAATGCTTTACTATAAGGGCTTTTAACATCTAAGGTTTCAATTTGCCTACTTATTTTTTGTACCTGTAATTGCTCTAAAATATTGAGTGTATCACTATCTTTCAACAACAATTCACTACTATCTTCTAGCGTTGTATAATGCTGGTTTAAATAGTTGGTTACCGAAGCGTTGCTTACCTGCCATTTTTCTTTTATCAATGCGATTATGGCAATAATTACAATTAAAAAAGCTGCCATTAACCACACATTAAATGGCAATAATATACTAGCAATGCTTGCTAATGCAGAGCCTATGGCAATAGCATACAATAGCCTTGTTAAGCCAGATTGCTGATGCCATTGTTGGCGCAGTGTTAAAATTTTATGTTTGACATTATCTGGCATCAGGCATTACTATTTTTAGTAGTGAACGATAACCATCTTTCTACTAGCAATAAGGTAAAGGCTAGTAACCAAATCCATTGGCTGATATCTGTAATAATGGTAGAAAAACTTTGTAAAGCTGCATCATTTTCTATGGATGACTTAAATATATTAGTATCTATTTCACGTTTATCCTGACTACCCAACACTGGCTCTTTATAAAGTAATGCAGCTAGCAAACTAGGAAATTGCTGATGCCATACAAGGTCGTTCCAACTTGGGTTAAAATGTGTGTATAGCTTATAGATATTAGGTTGCTGTTCGTTTATAGTTAGCAAATAATTACCCTTACCATTTTGCCAAATCGCCAAATCAGTATGGTTACTAATAGCTTTTGTAATACCAATCTCAGTATGGCTAAACCATGTATTATCTACAATAGGTTTACCCGCTTGATACGCAAGCATATTTTTCGCTTTTCCAGTAGTAATTACAGGGCTATCGCTGAGCCAAAAAAGCCAATCCATTTGCCTTGGCAAATTAGCAACATTGTTAGTTACCTCTATTTGCAACTTACGTTTGGTAAATGCTTTAATAGCCGCTAGAGCTGCTTTCACATACTCAGCATCTTCTATGTATTCTTTTGCATAAATAGCCATCACTTGTGTAGCAGTATCTAAAGTAATCGTTTCAGATGGTTTTACAGCAAGACTTATGTTTTGCCCTTGCAACAATACCCCTTCACTGACACCATTTTTAAAAGCGATAGTTATACTACTAATGGTAGTACCGCTAGGCGTACTGTTAGCAATATTTACTACCACACTATCTTGATAAGTAGCGTACGCATTTATAAGCCAAGTGTTGGTAGTATCTACGTTACTATAGCTTATCCACTTAAAGCGTTTATCAATCACAGTAGCTGTTCCTTTAAAATGTTGCAATTGTCTATCTGTAAACAAATAACCGCTTGCATTGGTAGCCATTAATTGATTGTATAATAACCAATAAGCTTTTGCTTGTAAAGTATCATTCGCTAGTTGGTTACTATCGGCTAAAGTAAATTTTGGAAAGCCTTTTTGCAATAGGTGTAACTCATACTTATTTGCTAACAATGAATCTATTACAGGCTTACAAGCATAATAGGTTCTTAAAGGTTGGTTAGCATCTACCACTAGCCAGCCCTTTTGTGCTTCAGCTTTTGGGGTGCTTTGCCATTGTGGCTTTGCTAATAACAAGGCTAGCAAAATAATCAATAAACAACGTATCAGCAGTAATAACCAATCGGTAATTTTTAAGCTAGTAGATTGTTGCTTGCTACTTTGTTGCAAGAAGGCTAGCGAGCCTACTTGTAAGGTTTTCCCACGCTTCACATGCCACAAATGAATCACTATTGGAACAATGATTCCAATACATGCCAGTAGCCATATGGGTTGTAATAGTGTTAGCAAAATAGCGTTATATCAGTTTACTTCGTTGGTTTAAAAAATCTTTCAAAGCCTTATCCACAGGCAGTTTCGTATTTATTAAGGTATAGGCAATACCTTTACTTAATAGTTGTTCTTTAATATTGTTTAAATGCTGCTGCAACTTATCAGTATATTCTTTTTTCGATATACTACTACCAATACTTATTTGCTGCCCTGTTTCTAAATCTTCTAGGTAAGCATAGCCTTCGTAGTTTAATGTTAATTCATTATCGCCCATTAAATGCAGTACCAATATCTCGTTTTTATAAGTAGCTAAGCTATTGAGCAATTGCATCATTTCACCAGCTTCTTCATAAAAATCTGTTACCACAACTAGCAATTCTCTTGTTTTATTGGCTGCTATAAGTTGCTTGTAGTGTATAGGATCTGTAAATTTACCTTGCGGTTCTATGGTTTCTAGTTGGTAGTAAAAACGCTTTAAGTGCTGTGTATCTTTTTTACTAGGCAAGGCAAATACGCCATCTTCTTTAAACACATACAAACCAATGGCATCGCCTTGTGTACTAGCTAAATAGCCCAAACAAGCAGTCATATATTTGGCATAATCTATTTTCCTAAAGCCACTATCTGTATGGTTCATAGAGTTGGTAGCATCTATTACAAACCGTACAGAAATACTGGTATCTACTTCCGATTCTCTAATATAATAGCGGTCACTTCTGGCATACATTTTCCAGTCTAGCCAGCGCAGGTCATCACCGGGCTCGTATATTCTATATTGGCTAAATTCTAGCCCCTGCCCCTTTACATTACTCTTACTAATGCCCATCATAAAACTGTCAATAGTAGTCTTAGCTGCTAATTGCAGATTTTTGATGGATACAATAATTTGAGGATTTAATAATTGAGACATGTGGTAATATAATAATTCGATAATGAGATAATTCGATAACAACGTGATGTAATATTAGCTGTCAATTGCAATATCCAATTATCACATCATCACCTTATCAAATTGCCCTCGCTACTTCTTTCAACAATACTTTGGTTACATCGTCTGTAGTAATGTTTTCAGCTTCAGCTTTAAAGTTCATTAGTAAGCGGTGCCTTAGTACTGGCCTTGCCATTGTTTGTATATCTTCTACCGTTACAGCATAACGACCTTTAAACAAAGCCCTTGCTTTGGCAGTTAATATCAAAGCTTGCCCCGCCCTTGGACCAGCACCCCAGCGTACCCATTCTTTTACATAAACTACTGTAGTGGTATCGGGCCTTGTAGCACGTATCAGGTTGCTAACATAATTAATTAATTCCTCACTAATACTTACCTCACGTACCAATACCTGCAATTGCCTAATGGCATCGCCACCAATAATAGGGTTAATGGTTGTTTTTTTACTACTAGTAGTACTAGCGAGTATTGCTGTTTCTTCGGCTTGAGATGGATAACCGATGCGTATGTATAATAAAAATCTATCTAGCTGCGCTTCTGGTAAAGGATATGTACCCGATTGTTCAATAGGGTTTTGTGTAGCTAATATAAAAAATGGTCGGTCTAACGGATACGTTTGCCCACCATAAGTCACTTCAAATTCCTGCATGGCTTCAAGCAAGGCAGATTGTGTTTTAGGAGGTGTTCTGTTTATTTCATCAGCTAATACTATGTTAGCAAATAATGGCCCCTTATTAAATTTAAAAAAGCGTTTACCTGTAATATGATCTTCTTCCAATATCTCGGTACCTACAATATCAGTAGGCATTAAGTCGGGTGTAAATTGGATACGCTTAAAGCTCAAATCCATAGCTTGACTAAGTGTTCTTACCATCAAGGTTTTTGCAAGGCCAGGCACACCTTCTAGTAAGCAATGTCCACCAGCCAACATCGCTATAATAATTTCTTCTAACACTTCATCTTGCCCTACAATAATTTTTTGAATTTCTTGCTTTAGTAAGGGTAGTTTTTGTAGCAATGTAGTTATCTCATGTTCTTGTTGCGCTAAACTCATGCGTTTGGTATGGGTTATCTTCTTTAAAAAATAGTAAAACAAACACGATGTGTTGCTTTGTTACTTGCTTAGGTTGGTAAAATAGTAAGAAACCAATAAAATTGAACATAAAATCCACTATCGGTAAGGATAATTGATAAGTGTGGGTTATTTTGACCACAGTTTCATACCAATGGCATCATCGCCAAGGTGGCTATGTAGCACTTTCAATAATATGAGTAAGCAAAAATTTACATTCGTTCGTTTAAAATATCGGTCAGGTGATTGGGATACCGATCAGCGCATGCCTATTAATATATTAAACTCTTTAATTGAATACACTACTATACCGGTAAACCCACAAGAAAAAGTAGTAGAACTCAGTAGCAGTGAGCTATTCAACTATCCTTTTTGTTATATGAGTGGGCATAAATTGGTACAGTTTGATGCCTTAGAAGCTGAACACTTTAAGCGCTATGTATTGAATGGGGGTTTTGTATTTGTAGATGATTGTAATCACGATATTGATGGCCTCTTCGCAAAATCTTTTGAACAGCAAATGGCTGTTTTGTTTGGGGCAGATGGCTTAAAGAAAATACCTAAAACACACGCGGTGTACAGTTCTTTTTTTAAGTTTGAAAAAGGCCCACCCAATACTGCTTTTGAGCTAAATGGTTGGGGTGATGATTTAATACACGATTATCTTAAAGCCATAGAAGTAAAAGGCCGCATTGGTGTGCTGTACAGCAATAAAGACTATGGTTGCGAGTGGGATTATGATTTTAAAAACAAGCGCTTTCTATCTGAAGACAATACTAAGTTTGGCGTTAATATTATTGTGTATGCGATGAATAGTTAGGCTTAAAACAACTAAAATATATTACAAATATTTTATTTTTAATATTGCATATTTTCTTTCCCTATCTTCTTTGGCACGGTATTCTATACTTTAAGTAGTAGTACTAAAAAATGTATATCATGAAAAAGACAATCACAACAGCAGCGATGCTGTTTATCACAGTAGTGGGTTTGTATGCGCAAGAAGCTAGTAGATCTAACACAACCAATGGCTTTCATTTTGGTTTAAGAGCAGGTGTTAACCTTGCAAACATTATTAAAACTAACGACAATAACTTTTCTACACAACTGAAACCTGGCTTCAATGCTGGGGCTTTTGTAGAATTGCCTATTGTAAATGGTTTTAGCATTCAGCCCGAATTACAGTTTGCACAAAAAGGGTATAAAACCTCAGGTAGTTCGGCACTTTTTGGTGCTTATGACTATAACGTAACTACCAACTATGTGGAAGTGCCATTATTAGCCAAGTTTTCGCCAAGTAAATCTTTTGCAATTGTTGTGGGACCGCAACATTCGTTTTTAACGTCTACCAAAACCAATTTTACAAGTGGTAATACTTCTTATCAACAACAAGTGCAAAACGATAATAACAATCTTAAAAAGAATATTCTTGGTGGTGTAGTGGGTTTAGAAGCAGTTACAAGTAATCTCGTATTTGCAGCACGTTACAACTTAGATTTTCAACAAAATAATGGTGATGGTAGCAGTACCACACCTACCTACAAAAATCAAGTGATTGCCCTAAGTATTGGGGTCCGTTTCTAATTATTCCATGTACTATGGCGGCTGCCCTATTGGGCAGCCGTTTTTTATATAGCTACCGCTCTATCTATAAATACAAGCCTGTATTACCATCACCCCTATCAGCCCTACCACCGAAACGATGGTTTCCATTAATGACCAAGATCTAAAAGTGTCTTTAAGGGAAAGGTGAAAATATTCTTTAAACATCCAAAAGCCTGGGTCATTAACATGAGAGAAGAACAAACTACCCGACCCGATAGCTAATACCATTAAGGCTGGCGATACGTGAAAGCTAGCCATTAATGGCGCTAAAATACCCGCAGTAGTTAACCCGGCTACGGTAGCTGACCCTAAGCTAACCCTGATGGTGGCTGCAATACACCAACCTAATACCAAGGGGTGTACTTGCCAAGTGGTAAATATTTGGGCTATTTGCTGGCTAGCACCACTATCTATTAGCACTTGCTTTAGTGCGCCTGAACCGCCAATAATTAATACAATCATAGCAATATCTTTTACCCCCGTCTCAAATAAATGCAGTAAATGCCCCATGCTATGCCCTTGACTTTTGCCCAACGTAATACTAACCACTATTAGTGTTATCAACATCACCATTGGCGGTTCGCTTATCAGCTTCGCATAACTTGCAATGGGGGCTGTTGGTGGCACTAGCAAGCCAACAATACTAGTAATGGCAAGTAAACCTACAGGCAATAATGCCGAGATAAAACTGTTAGCTACACTTGGTAAGCGGCTAGGTAATTCGTTTGGGGTAAAGGTTTGACTATTGCTAATAGGTTGAATTTTTTTTAAAGTTTGTGCAAATAATGGTCCTGCGATAATGATGGTAGGTATAGCAATGGCAATACCGTAGAGTAAGGTTTGCCCCATGCTTGCGTGAAAGATTGTAACCAAAGCAGCAGGCGATGGATGCGGTGGCAGAAAGCCGTGTGCTACCGATAAAGCTGCCATCATGGGTAGACCTACATACACGGCTGGTAGCTTGTACTGGTACACCAATGCAAAAATGATGGGAATAGCTAGCACAAAACCTACATTGTAAAACAAAGGAATGCCTATAATAAAACCTGTACATACTAGCCCCCATAATAAGTAGCGCTTACCAAACAAGCGCACCATAGTATTCGCTATTACTTGCGCTGCACCACTTTCGGCTACTAATTTACCCACCATCGCGCCAATACAAATAATAATGATGATAGACCCTAGCATATCGCCGATGCCCTTTTGTAACGTAGCTGCCAAATCACTAGGCTTTATTCCTAATAATAAGCCTGTAATAATAGATACGATGAGAAATGCGATAAATGGGTTTACTTTTAGCACAGCAATACACAATATCAACAATAGTAAACTTGCTAATAATATTAATAACATAAATAATTAGTCGTTAGACTTTAAAGATAGTAGCAAACAATATGCATACAGAAAAAAAAATAGCTTTTGTGGTATTGGGTGTAAGTGGTGTGGGTAAAACTACCATTGGGCAAATGCTGGCGGCAGCTACAAGCCTTCCCTTTTTTGATGGAGATGATTTTCATCCACAAGCTAATATTGATAAGATGGCGGCAGGTGTGCCTTTAACAGATGCTGATAGGCAAGGCTGGCTATTGCAGCTACACCAATTATTGCAGGCGCAATTACAATTGAAAGGTTGTGTACTGGCTTGCTCGGCATTAAAACAACAGTACCGAGATGTACTTAATAATGGCTTAGGTAATGCAGTAGTATTTGTATATTTACAGGGTAGTTATGAAGAAGTATTGCAACGCCTACAACAGCGCAAAGGACATTTTATGCATACCAGCCTATTACAAAGTCAATTTGATGCATTAGAGCCACCAACAGATGCCATAACTGTGGCTATTACAAAAACTCCCGAAGCAATTGTACAAGACATTCTAACATCTGCGACTTGGTAGCAAATGAAAGACTATTTATTTTTAATAGATGACTCACGCACGATTAACGTAGAAGGAAATACATTATCTAAAGGTTGCATGCCTCGTTTCTTTTTTTCTAATTGTTGAAACAACACCATAGCAGCAGCTTTGCCTATCTCAAAAGCAGGTTGCGTAACGGTGGTTAATGCAGGCACTAAAAACGAAGCAGCATCCATGTTGCTAAAACTTACAAATTTTAGCTGGTCTGGCATCGTAATACCTAACTCTTTACACACTTTATAAGGATATAACGATAATGTTTCTACCGATGAGAAAATACCATCTGGTCTATATTCATTTTTTAAAATATTGGTCAAAGTTGGTTCTACCACCGCATCATCGTTTAGTTCTATTACCCAATTGTCTTCTATTGGTAAATGGTAATCTTTACAAGCTTGTATGAAACCTTTTTTACGATACTTGGTATTGGTTTGATGCAGAAAGCGTGTAATGTGCAGTGGTTTTTTGCAGCCCTGTTCTATTAAGTGAACCGTAGCTTTATACGCACTGTTGTAATCGTCTGTGGTAATTTTTGTGGTTGAAAACGATTCGCCAATTCTATCAAAAAATATCACCTGAATACCTGCTTGTATCAATTCTTCTATATGCGAATGATCTTTGGTATTAGAAGCGATGCTCATGATGACACCGTCTACCCTACCACTTTGTAAGTGATGTAATATCGATTTCTCTTTATCGTAATCATCGTGGGTAAGGTAAATCAACGCATGGTAATTATTTTCTTGCGCGACTACTTCTATACCACTAAACACTTTAGCGAAAAAGTTATTAGATACCTCAGGTACAACAATACCAATGGTTTTTGTTTTGTTTTTACGCAAGCTACCTGCATATGGGTGTGGTTGGTAATTGAGCTTTTCGGCTAGTGCTTTTACTTTATCAATAGTTGCTTTACTTATCTCATGGCTGTCTCTTAAAGCACGAGATACCGTTGAAGCAGAAATATTTAATTCTCTAGCAAGTCCTTTAATATCAATCTTCGCCATAATCGTTAAATCTATGCCTTCAAAGTAACGATATTGCTTCTACATATTTTCAAACTTTGGTTTTAAAAAACCGAATTGTGATTAAATTTAGACAATTTATAAACCGAAAACGTTTCCGCAAAAAAGTTATTCACTACCATTTATTTTAATCAACTTACGCCCCAATTGCTTGATACTAACGCGGCTCAAGCATGTGCAAATTATATTAATTTAAATTCCTTCTAATGAGTGCTACTTCGCTAAAAACCTTGCACAGCGTACATTATAACGACGCCAAACATTATACAACTCAACAACTAAGGGAACAATTTTTATTAAGTGGCTTAGAAAAGGATGGAGCCATTGAGCTTATCTATATGCACTACGACCGTATGGTAGCTGGTATAGCAAAACCTACTAGTAGCGCATTGAGTTTACCAACTTACATAAACCTAAAAAGTGACTATTTTTTAGAAAGAAGAGAAATAGGCATTATTAACACTGGTAGCGGGAAAGGTACTGTAATAGCTGATGGCACAAGCTACAACCTAAGCAAGTACGATTGCTTATACATAGGTAAAGGCGTTAAAGAAGTAACATTTGCAAGCGATAATGCAAGCGAGCCTGCTATTTTCTTCTTACTATCTACACCGGCACACCAAACCTACCCTACCACTTTAACGACCATAGCAGAAAGTACAGTGCTAGAACTAGGCGCTAAAGAAACCTGCAACGAAAGGAGTTTGTGTAAATACATACATAACGATGGTATACAAAGTTGCCAACTGGTAATGGGTATTACCATGATAAAAAGCGGTAGTGTATGGAACAGCGTACCACCACATACACATGACAGACGCAGTGAAGTATATTTTTACTTTGACGTAAAAGAAGACCAACGTGTATTTCATATGATGGGCGAACCACAAGAAACAAGACATTTAATTGTGGCTAACAACGACGCAATTGTATCGGCTAGTTGGGGTGTACATTTTGGTTGTGGTACAGGTAACTACAGCTTTATATGGGCTATGGCAGGCGAAAACAAAGAATTTACCGACATGGATGCTACACCAATAGCAACGTTGAAGTAGTAGTGCGGATAATAATTTTAAATTCTGATTTCAAATTTTAAATTCATGAATATTTTAGAGTCTTTTAGCCTAAAAGGCAAAGTAATAGTTGTAACAGGTGGTACAGGTATATTAGGTGGTGCATTTATAGATGCTATTGTAGAAGCAGGTGGTACAGTGGGTATTTTGGGTAGAAAAAAAGAAGTGGCAGAAGAACGTGCTGCTGCTATCAACGCTGCTGGTGGTAAGGCATTGGCTTTGGTAGCCGATGTACTAGACGAGGCACAGTTGCGTGTATGTAAGCAACAAATGCTTGATGCATTTGGCAAAATAGATGGCCTTGTAAATGCAGCAGGTGGTAATATGCCCGATGGTGTATTGCAACCAACAGAAGATGTGTTTAGCATGAGCATAGAAGGTATGCGTAGAACGACTGATATTAACCTTTGGGGCACTATTATACCTACACAGGTATTTGGTGACGCCATCGCAAAAACAGGCAATGGTAGCATTGTAAATATTTCATCTATGAACTCGAAAAGAGCGATTACCAAAGTACTAGGTTACAATATGGGTAAAGCGGCGGTAGATTGTTACAACCAATGGTTTGCAGTAGAAATGGCCAATAGATATGGTGATAAAATTAGAATGAACGCTTTAGCACCAGGCTTTTTCTTAACTGAGCAAAACCGTTATTTATTAACCAAGAAAGAAGGCGGCTACACAGAACGTGGTGAAGCGGTAATAAAACAAACACCATTTAAACGCTTTGGCAATCCTGATGAATTACAAGGTGCTATAGTATGGCTATTAAGCGATGCTAGCAAATTTGTAACGGGTGCGATGATTTGTGTAGATGGTGGATTCTCAATTTTTGGTGGGGTGTAAGAAGTGAGACGTCAGTAGTCATTGGTTAGCAGTAACTATTGTACAAAACACAAATCATTTGCTCTTCCAATCATAAATTTCAAATTATCAATTTAAAGTTGCTATATGACAGAAGTAAACGAATCAATAGGTAAATATCGGTGGACGATTTGTTCATTAGTATTTTTTGCCACTACTATCAACTACCTAGATAGAGCCGTTATTTCATTGCTGAAACCTTATTTAACCGAGCAGTTTCACTGGAATGCTGGTGATTATGCAGATATAGAAATAGCTTTTAAATTTTCATATGCGCTTGGTTTAATTGGCGCAGGTCGTGTGGTAGATAGACTAGGTACGAAGTTGGGCTACGGTTTGGCTACTTTTTTATGGAGTCTTGCTGCTGTAGGTCATGCTATTGTTAAAAGCACATTAGGCTTTGGTATTGCACGTGCTTTTTTAGGTGTAACAGAAGCTGGTAATTTTCCTGCGGCTATTAAAACAACGGCAGAGTGGTTTCCTAAAAAAGAAAGAGCATTTGCAACGGGTATTTTTAATTCTGGCGCTAATATTGGTGCTATTGTAGCGCCGCTAACTGTGCCTTTAATAGCTGAAAGTTTTGGCTGGCAAGCAGCTTTTTTAATTACTGGTTCTATTGGTTTTATTTGGTTAATACTGTGGTTTATTGTTTATGATATACCCGCTAAACACAAACGTGTAAAGCAAGCAGAACTTGATTACATTAATAGTGATATAGAAGATCAAAACTTAGTTGAAAATAAAGTACCTATTTCTTGGGGTAAGCTATTGAGTTTTAAGCAAACTTGGGCCTTTGTGATAGGTAAATTTTTAACTGATCCTATTTGGTGGTTTTACCTTTTCTGGTTACCAGATTTTTTAGGAAAGCAATATGGTTTAAAAGGTACACAAGTAAGTTTACCTGTGGCTATTGTGTATATTATGTCAAGCATTGGAAGCATTGGCGGTGGTTGGTTACCACTACGCCTCATCAATAAAGGTATGGTATCTTTTAAGGCTCGTAAAACATCAATGCTGATATATGCATTTTGTGTATTACCTATTGTATTTGCACAAATACTAGGCAACATGAATATGTGGTTTGCCATAATTGTAATAGGTTTGGCAGCAGCGGCACACCAAGCTTGGAGCGCTAATATTTTCACCACAGTATCAGATATGTTTCCTAAACGTACCATTGGTTCTGTTACAGGCTTAGGCGGCATGGCTGGTGGTTTGGGCGGTATATTATTATCTGCTTTAGTACAAAAAAGAATGTTTGTGTATTATGAAAGCATTAACCAAATACAAACAGCTTATTACATTATGTTTTTTATATGTGGTGGTGCTTATTTATTGGGTTGGTTAATTATGCATATACTAGTGCCAAAAATGAAAATGGTAGAAGTATAACTACAATCATAAAATTTGTATAAAGCCGTTGTTACGCTTGTAACAACGGCTTTTTTATTTGCAAAAATTACACGTACAAATAGATGCATTGCTTTACTTTGTAACAGGATTATTTAAAACAATTTTCTAACGATATGTTATTGCAAACACCATGAAAACAAATACACGCTAACATTTTTCGAAATTTGATCCCTCACTAAATAACTCGATAAACCATCATATAATGATTAAGCAGCGCTACTTTATTATATAGCTTTACATAATTATGCATTTAATAATTGTTCAGAGCAAATAAAGCGCCACTGGAAAACTTGTTTATCAGTCTATTTTGGATAAAGATCAGTTTTTATATAATAAAGACCAACTAAATTTCGCCTTACTAAAGGTTCAAACTAATAGATTAATTTTTTCAGAATATTGAGAATATTTAATTTTTAATTGAAAAATAACCATAACATGAAACATCTAACAATTGCTATCACTATCATTGCTATTACCTGTATGTCTTTTATCGCGCAGCAAAAGAAAACAAGAGTGGTATTTTTTGGCGACTCTATTACGCAACAAGGCGCCGCAAAAAACGGCTATATACCTAAAATGGATAGCCTTATTAAACTACAAGGCTTAGGCGATTATTACGAATTAATTGGTGCCGGTGTAGGCGGCAATAGAGTGTACGATTTATACCTACGAATAGAAGAAGATGTTTTGGCTAAAAAACCTGATGTAGTGGTTATATATATAGGTATTAACGATGTGTGGCACAAGACTACTTCTGGTACAGGTACTGAACCTAAAAAATATGAACAGTTTTATAGAGCCATTATCAAGAAACTACAAGCACAAAACATTAAGGTAATATTGTGTACACCAACGGTTATTGGGGAACGAAATGACACGACAAATTTGCAAGATGGCGACTTAAATTTTTATAGTAAACTGGTAAGAACTATTGCAGAAAGCTTATCATTACCGATATGCGATTTACGCGCAGCATTTACTGATTATTTAAAAACTAATAATCCACAAAATTTAGATAAAGGTATTTTAACAGTTGATGGCGTTCACCTTACAAACGCAGGTAACTTATTAGTTGCCAATGAAATGTGGAAAACCATTTATGCGAATAGTAAATAATTGATAACATTTGACACTTGCTATATCACAAAAAATACTCTCAATTTGTAAATAATTAAATCCTAAACAACATGTTAGACAATTTATTAGACTTAGTTAAACAACACGCAGGCGATGCCATTATTAACAACCCTGCCATACCAAACGAGCAAAATGATGAAGTCATTTCTTCTGCAACTTCATCTATTGTTGATGGCTTAAAAAATGCAGTGAGCAATGGTAATATTGGCGACATAACAAGCCTATTTAGCGGTGGTAATGTTGCTAATAGCAGCATTTTACAAAATATTCAAGGAGGGTTTGTGGGCGATTTAATGAATAAGTTTGGCGTAGACCCAAGCACTGCTACCAATATTGCAGGTAATTTGATACCTAATGTATTGCAAAAATTTGTAAATAAAACCAACGACCCTAACGATAGTAGCTTCGATTTACAAGGCATATTAAGCCATGTAGGTGGTGGCAGCTTAGACGTTCAAAGCTTAATTAGTAAGTTTACAGCTGGTCAAGAAAGTGGTGGTGGCATCATGGATACCTTAAAAGGCTTTGGCTTATTTGGCAAATAATTAAGAGCTTTAACTTAAAATCGAGGCTTAAACTATGTTTAAGCCTCGATTTTTTTATGCCTTTTTCTTCTTTAAAATAAGCGCACTTATTAAAGTAATAACAATACCAAGCGGCAATATCTCCACATAAGTCATAAAGATTCTGTACAATGGATTTTTATACTGCACTTTAAAGTTATTCATTTCGGTAGTTGTTTTGGCAAGTTCTATTGCAGTTACGCCTTTAGCTTTAGCCGCTTCAATCATTTTTACAGCATATTTATCGCCAAAGTCTGGAAAGAAAAGATGATAATCTATTTCCCATGTCAACACATAAATAGTTGAAGCAACCAGCACAATTAATATACCTATTTGGAACGCTTTACCAAAACTAATCACTCCAGCATTTTGCTTATTTCTAAAATTCCAAATGCCTACAAATGCCATTGAAAAAGCAACAATCATGGCTGTAAAACCATAAATCATGCCTTGAGTCATATTTGCATTGGGATTGTTGCAGTACATTCCTGTGCTAACTACCATTACAGTACTAACAATAAGACCGGCAATTAAGCCATAAACGACAATAATCTTTTTCATGTGTTTAGGTTAATTTGGTTTTATATATTTTGATGCTGTAAAACTGTGGTATTTGTTATTAACTACCAGCAACTTTAGACTGATTCTAGTACAAAAGCCATAATTCATACTAAAGTTGTAGTGGTTTACGATATTATACCAAGCCTTTTAGCTTTTTCAATGGCCTGCGTTAGTCGTTTTACGTCTAGTTTATCGTATAATTTAGAGACATGTGTTTTTACAGTAGCCAAAGAAATATACAAATGATTGCCTATTTCTTGATTACTTAAACCAGTAGCTAGCATATTTAGCACTTCTATTTCTCGTTTACTTAGACCAAGTTTTTCTATTTCGAAACTATTGATTACAACATCTGTAACATCATTTTTAAACACTTCCTTTTCTACAACAATCGTTTTAGGTTGTATTAATTTGATGGCAATCCAAATGCCCAAAGCGGTAAATAGCAATGCAATAATGCCTGCATAGATTTCAAAAGACTGGTTGTAAATAATGTATTTCGCTTCTAGCCATTTTAATACCAACAGCGAAATAGCTAAGGCACAACCGTATAAGAGCGTTAATTTATGTTTTTGAAAAATAGCCAGCATTTGTTTTAGAGAATATTTGTTTTGGTGAAATAAAAATAAACAAACTATTAGTACAGTGTAAAAAAACAGACTGAAAGTAAAAAGTAAGCAACTAGTTTTTTTATTTTCTCGACTTCAGCAAAACATGATTGATATCATTTTCTCAATGTTTGCTTTAATAGACTTTTGCAATGATCGTTTTAAAATCCAATCCTATTGTTTATTAAAGTCAAAACAAGTTTACATGATTTCACCAACATTGCACACATTTCACATCCCAGTAATGGGCTTAGGATTTACCATTGATACACCAATAAAAGTAGCCCGTTTCGGTATCTCATCTGTGATGTCTATTGTAGAAGATGAGCTAGCAGAACAAATGCGAGCATTTTATAGTAAGCAATACCGGTTGCCTTACACGCCAATTAGCGCTATAGAAGATGATTATAGAGCCAAACGTGTAACGGCATATTTAAATATGGTGAAGCAAATTGTAGATGCACAAGTAGCTACATTAAAGGCTTTACCATTTGAATCAGGTACAGAAATCACAAAGTATTTTGAACTATTGCCCAATCATTTGCCCATAAAACAAAGCTACTTGCAAATGCTTTCTACCAATAATAGTATAGACAAGCAAACCCTGCAAGAACAACTAAGAGCCGCTATAATACCCGGTGCACTAGATGTAAACTTAATGAGTAAGGTAGATAAAAATAATTACGACAGCAAAGGCGAATTACTACCAGCTGAATATTCAGATGCATTAGCGGGTTTACGTGGCTTCGCCAATAGTAATTTAGAATCGTCAATTGTGTTTTCGGCAGGCTACAATCCTAGATTATATGCTTATGTAGAAAAATTCAACGACTTTTTTCCTGATGAAAATGGTGTAGCAAAAAAGAAGGTAATTTTAAAGGTAAGCGATTATCGCTCTGCCTTAACCCAAGGTAAAATACTAGCAAAAAAAGGCATTTGGGTATCTGAATTTAGGATTGAATCGGGCTTAAACTGTGGTGGACATGCTTTTGCAACAGATGGATTACTACTTGGTCCTATTTTAGAAGAATTTAAGCAAAATAAAGCTGCATTAGAAGCTGAGCTTTTTGGCATGTGCAATCAAGCGTTAGCAGCTAAAGCGCAACCATTGTTTACAACTGCACCAGCACTGCGTATTACCGTACAAGGTGGTATTGGCACAACTAATGAGGACCAATTTTTACTAGAACATTATCAAGCTAATAGCACAGGTTGGGGCAGTCCATTTTTGCTAGTACCAGAAGCTACTAGTGTAGATAGCGAAACGCTGCAAAACCTTGCTACTGCTCAACCAGAAGATTATTATTTAAGTAATATTTCACCATTGGGTGTACCTTTTAATAGCTTTAAAAAAGCCTCTTCGGAAATACAACGTGTACAACGTATTGCAGAAGGTAGGCCTGGTAGCCCATGCACAAAAAAATACTTAATCGCCAATACCGAATTTTCTGAACAGCCTATTTGTACCGCTTCGAGAAAATACCAAAATACAAAGATTAATCAAATACTAAGCACTGCATCTATTTGTAATGTAATAGACGAAACTATAGCAAAAGAAGTAGGCCAAGTGGTAGAGAAAGATTGCCTCTGTGAAGGCTTAGGTACATCGGCTTTATTATGCCACGATATAGCGCCATTGCGTAAAGTGAGTAAAGCTGTACTCATTTGCCCCGGACCTAATTTGGCGTACTTTTCAGGTATTTTTTCATTAAAGCAAATGGTAGATTTTATTTATGGAAGAATTGATATTTTAAACGGTGTTTATCGCCCAAATATGTTCGTCAATGAGCTGAATTTGTATGTATCTTATTTTAAAAAAGAAATAGAAAAAAGCTGCGCAAATATTACCACGGCCAAAACAAGACAGCTAAGAACATTTAGAGAAAACCTATTAAAAGGTATTGGCTACTACCAAGATTTAACGCAATACTTTAAGAAAGAAAGTGCCAAATACATTTTGGATATGCGTGAACAATTGTTAGAAGCCGAAGCTATTTTAAAAACGCTTTCAATACCAGGCGAAATTGTACAACCTGCATTAGTAGCTATGGGTTAATACTTAAAACATTGGTAAGTGAATGATTATTGCTAAATTAGTGCTTTAACCGCTATCAATGAACCAACAATCATACACTAGGCCGTATTATTTCTTCTTTTTAGTTTTACCTTATGGTATCAGTATTGGATTTGCAAATGTTGTTTTACCATATTTCCTCACCAAAAATGGGTTTTCAGTTGAAATCATAGGCACCATTGCAGCCATTGGCATTTTTTCAAATGTTTGTAGATTTATATGGGGACCCATTGCAGATATTACCTTATGCTTACGCAAATGGTATTGGATAGGTGTGGCTGCCTGTGTAGCAACTTTATTTTTACTTGCATTTCTACCCTACGATTTAAAGCATACTGCACTCATTACTGCAATCGTCTTTCTTTCGCAAGTTGCAGCCACTTTTGTAGTGCTGCCGCTTGGTGGATTGATGGCAATAAGAATTCATGCGAATAATAAAGGAATGGTAGGCGGTTGGTACCAAGCGGGTAATCTTGGCGGTGTGGGTTTTGGCGGTGGTGCAGGTTTATGGCTAGCAACAAGCTACAACATCCATGTTGCTGGTTTATTTTTATGCATTGTATCACTGCTTTCGGCGCTAGTCATTTTTTTAATTAACGATGTAGTAAGTAATACCATTAGTACATTCAAACAAGAATTAAAAATAATGGGTAACGAACTATTAAAGATGGTGAAAGTACCTATTTTACTGTTTGTAATGATATTAATCTGTATGCCAATAGGCACTGCATCTGCATCATATTTGTGGGCTGCGATAGCTAATGAATGGCATGTTGATGCTAATACAATTGCTTTAATAACAGGTGCTTTAAGTGGTGTTATTAGTGCATTAGGCTGTGTAGTTGGAGGCTGGATAGCCGATAAAAAAGGGGTATGGTGGGCTTACTTGGGCTCGGGTGGATTATTTGCCATCGTCACTTTAGCTATGGCATTATTACCATATAAGTCAGAAGTTTATATAGCCGGTGTATTATGCTATGCTTTATGCTATGGCTTGATTAATGCCGCTTTTTCAGCGCTTGCATTATATGCAACTGGTACAAAATTAGCAGCCACTAAATATGCCATGATTTCTTCCCTTGCCAATATACCTGTTGTATATATCACCTATTTAGACGGCTGGGTACACGATAAATACGGCAGTAAATTTATGCTAGCAACTGAGGCAACTGTGGCTTTAGTATTTGTTGCAATTTCAGTGTTCATATTACAAAGTTTATTTACCAAAAAATTAGTACCGACAATAATTGAGTAGTAATTACGCCCGCCTAATAATATTGAGTAATACTGCAATAACTGCAATGACCAATAATATGTGTATGATACCACCAGTGTTGTAAACAAAAAAACCAAATACCCAACCTATTACTAAAATAACTGCTATTAAATACAATAAACTTCTCATGGTGTATATTTTAGTAATCATATGCTAATAACCATGCCAAGATGTTATAATGCAATAACTAAATGCTGTCAACCAAATAACTATAGCCGTTCTTATTAATGTTTACGAAAACGTTTAACTAATAAAATTTGTGTGTTTCTATTAAAACAATTCTATTTGCCATAATTTCAAAAGCTAGAATATGAGCAATCATCAAATGATACAAACCATGCGTTGGTATGGCACCAATGACCCAGTTAGTTTGTCAGATATTCGTCAAGCAGGCTGCACAGGTGTAGTGACTGCCTTGCACCACATTAAAAATGGTGAGGTATGGACTATTGAAGAAATTACAAAACGCAAAACAGAGGTTGAAGCCGCTGGCTTAACTTGGGATGTTGTAGAAAGTGTGCCGGTCCATGAAGCGATTAAAACACAAGCTACCAATTTTGAAACCTATATCACTAACTATCAGCAATCTATTAGAAATTTAAGTGCTTGTGGTGTACACATTATTACATACAACTTTATGCCTGTGCTAGATTGGACAAGAACAGACCTTGCCTACATTGTGGAAGATGGTAGTAAAGCCCTTCGTTTTGAAAAAGCTGCTTTTGTAGCTTTTGATGTGTTTATTTTAAAAAGAAAAGGAGCTGAAAAAGATTATACTGTAGAAGAATTGAACAGAGCAGAAGCCAAGTTTAATACCATGAGCGATGAAGAAAAATTATTGCTACAACGTAATATTATTGCTGGTTTACCGGGCAGCGAAGAAAGCTTTACACTAGAACAATTTCAGCAAGCATTAGATGCCTATCAAGACATTGATGCAAATAAACTACGTGCTAACTTGATTTACTTTTTACAACAAATTGTACCTGTAGCAGATGAGGCAAATGTAAAAATGGTGATTCACCCTGATGACCCACCGTATAGCATTTTGGGCTTACCAAGAGTAGTAAGTACTGCGGCTGACTTTGCGGCTTTAGCAGAAGCTGTCCCTTCTTTAAATAATGGTTTGTGCTTCTGTACAGGCTCTTTTGGTGTAAGACCAGATAATGATTTGCCAGCTATGGTAAAACAGTTTGGTGATAGAATTAACTTCATCCATTTGCGCAGCACCAAACGCAATGAATTTGGCGACTTTTATGAAGACAACCACCTAGAAGGTGATGTAGATATGTATGCGGTGGTAAAAGAAATTATTGGTGTAATGAAAGCCAGAAATGTATCGATACCAATGCGCCCAGACCATGGCAATCAAATGCTAGATGATTTGAAAAAGAAAACCAATCCTGGCTATTCTGCTATTGGCAGATTGCGTGGTTTAGCAGAATTACGTGGCCTTGAAATGGGTATTGCAAGAAGCTTATAATTAACAACATAGACATATAGGCACACAAAAAAAGGGTGTTCAAAAAGTATTAAAGCTTTCTGTACACCCTTTTATTTAAAAATTATTTTTGCCAAAACTAACTATGTGTCTATTGTGCCTATGTTGTGAAAACTACTTTACATATTCGCCACGTTCGTTTTTTAAACTGTAACAAGGCTGTGCATTCATTACACCGTAGCGTCTACCATCTTTCATAATGTAGTTCATAAATATTTTACCATTCTCACGCCAACCTGTACCAAAGCTATCATTACCATTGTAGTAGCTTATCTTTTTTAAAGGCTTGCCGCTATTGTAATATTCTTCAAAACTACCATTGTACACACCATTTTTAAAGTGATACACAAAGCGAGTATTACCATTATCCCACCAGCCAATATGTACACTATCTTTCTCACCAAGATGATAATACCGTTTGCTTAATGGTTTACCATTTTCAAAGTATTCATAAGCCCACCCTTCTTGCTTGCCTTGGTAATATGATATTATTGACTTCAGGCCTCCATTTTCATAATTCATTAATACATATCCAGAAAATAATTTAAACTTAAATTTCAAATAGCCATTGTCGACTTGCAGCATAGTTTCTGCTGCGGCTTTTATAGTATCATTTGGTATTACAATAGGTTGAGCTTTAGGTATAACAGGCTTTTCAGCAGGTTGCTTACAAGCAATTACACTAATTAGCATTAAAAAAAGTATCCATCTCATGGCTCTTGCTTTAGCGTATTTATATCTTCTATTAAGTGCTGCATATCTACTTCTAATGTGCCTTTGTACACACCTCTGATGCATTTGTGTTTGTCTATCAACAATACATTTTCAGTATGTAAAAAATCGTTTTCATTTTTCTTTTCGCCCAAGTCTTCGTCTGCAAAATAGGCTTGCCTTGCTATGTCATAAATGGCTTTGCGCTCACCTGTAACCAAGTGCCATTTACCATCTATCACATCAAATTGTTTGGCATATTGTTTCAGCTTTGGCACACTATCATTATCAGGCGTTACACTATGCGACAGCAATAAAATTTGTCCATCATTGGCAAATGCTTTTTGTACCAAACTAAGATTACTAGTTAGCTTTTTACAAATGCCTGGGCAACTTGTAAAAAAGAAATCTGCCACATAAATTTTACCATCAAATGTATGATTGGTAATTATTTGCCCATTTTGATTGATAAAACTAAAATCTGGTATGGTATGAATATTTCGATAATTAGCCGATGCTGTATCTATCCATACGGGAGTAAAACTAGCATCGTTGTAAAATGGTAAATGCCTAGTAATTGTATTAGCGTTTTGATGATTGCCACAAGCAACAGCAATCAACAAAAGACATGAGCAAGCAATGTTTCGATATAACTGCATAGCAAGTACGTTTTTATAATGGTGCAAAGTGCAAGCAATATTTATTTACAACAAAAAGAATCCGCCTTTTACAGCAGATTCTAAGCCTAAAAACCTATCCAAATCCAAAAGCTTTATTTAATCTTCCATTGGTGGTTGATTTGGTCCTTTATCATCACCGGGCTTACCAGGATGTTTAGGGCGCATTTTTTTTTCTATCTCTACATATTTCTGATATTGCGCTGCTGTAAGTACCGCCTTCACTTTTGCATCTCTTTCTGCACTTAACTTGTCAGCAATTTCTTTGCTTACAGGTGGTGGTGGTAGTGGTGGTTGCATCGCGTCTTTGCTTTTGTTCTTTTCCATATCAGCAAAGAAGACTTTGTATGCAGCTAGTATTTTTTCTTTTTGCATAGCCGTAAGTTCCATTTGTTTGTTTAATTCTTCGCTTACGTGCTTTAAGCGTTCCTCTGGTGTTGGTGGTTTTGGTGGACGACCGTTTTGGTCTGCTTGGGCTTGTGCAAAGCCTGCTATTAAAAGCATGGCTACTGCAACTAACATTTGCTTCTTCATGTGTTACTATTTTATTGTTGAATGTGTTATGCTAAATCAGATGCGATTTGAACCAAAAACCTTTGCCCTTATCAACAATAACAGGTGAACAAGAAAAAATTACCGATGAAACAGCTATTTGGCGAGTAAATAACAATTAGAGTGCTTCTACAATTAATGCAGAACCCTGGCCAACACCTATGCACATAGCAGCTAGGCCATATTTGCTTTTACGGCGCTTCATTTCGTGTAATAAAGTAGTAGTAATTCTGGCGCCACCACTGCCCAAAGGGTTACCCAAAGCAATGGCACCACCATTGACATTTACCAAGTTGGCATCTAGTGCTAAATCATCAATACAAGCAATGCTTTGTACAGCAAAGGCTTCATTCAATTCTACCAAATCAATATCATTTATTTTTAAACTAGCACGTTGCAATGCTTTTTGTGTAGCTGGTACAGGGCCTAAACCCATCATTTCTGGATGCACGCCTCCAACAGCTGTACTTACCACTCTAGCCATTGGCTGTAGGTTAAATAGCTTTACCGCTTCTTCGCTAGCGAGTAGCAGTGCTGATGCACCATCATTAATACCTGAAGCATTGCCAGCAGTGATGCAACCATTTCTTACAAAAGCAGGTTTTAGCCCTGCTAGTTTTTCTACACTTGTTAGTCTTGGATGCTCATCCGTATCAAATAATATGTTTGCGCCTTTATGAATAATTGGCACCGGTATTATTTCATCTTCCCAAATGATATTGGCCAATGCTGTAAAATATTTTGCATGAGAATTAGCAGCGTAAACATCTTGTGCTGCTCTAGAAATTTGTCTTTCAATGGCGAGTTGTTCAGCTGTTTCGCCCATGCTATAAGGGTGATACATGGTAGCCAATCTTGGGTTCGTAAAGCGCCAGCCAATGGTACTATCTACCGTTTCAGCAGGTTCGTTATTAATTTGTCTTGCTGTAATAAAAGGTGCTCTGCTCATAATTTCTACACCACCTGCTATGTACAACATACCTTCACCACACATAATACTCTTAGCTGCATCCATAATGGCTTGCATACCGCTGCCACACAACCTGTTGACTGTATTACCAGCAACCGTTACGGGCAAGCCAGCAAGCAAAGCTGCTAGTCTGCCTACATTTCTATTATCCTCGCCTGCTTGGTTGGCTGCACCCACTATCACGTCTTCTATTTGGTGTACGTCAATAGTACCATTGCGCTGTACTAGCGAACGTATCATTAATGCCAATAAATCATCTGGACGAACCGTACTTAATTTACCACCATATCTACCAATGGGGCTTCGTACAGCATCAATAATATAGGCAGGTTTCATGCTTTCTTTTTTCACCACATAGGCACAGAGGCACAAAGTTTTTAGCACTTATTTAATTACACCAATTTTTCAAATTAACTTTTTAAAAATGGTAACAGCCAAACGTTTATGAAACTTTTCTATGTGCCTATCTGTCTATGTGGTAATGTTAATCTATCCTCTCTTTAAATGTTCAGCCGTAGCGTCTAATGCTTCATAAAATTCTTCACCATATTTTCTTATAATGGCTTCTTTTAAAAACACGTAGGCTGGTACTTTTAATTGCTTACCAAGGCTACAACCACCACCACACAAATCTTCTCGTGGCTGATAGTTGACGTATTCTACATCTGGATCTTGCTTGCTAGTGGTAATTCTTATAGGGAACAAATGGCAACTTAATGGCTTTTTCCAGCCTATTTTACCTTCGTTAAAAGCTTGTTCAAAGGTGCAAACAATTACCCCATCTTTACCTTTATAGCCATAGGCACAAATGCCACCATTCACCGTCGGTGTTACCCAGCCAAATTCTCTATCGTATGTATAATTGCCTTGCTCATTTACTGCTTTTAGGCCTTCCTTGGTCAAGTAAGGTTTTACTATTGCAAGGGCTTTGTCTACCTCTTTTCTTTCCCAGTTTTCTAGTGGCGCACCAGCATCGCCATCCTCACAGCAGCCACCTTTACACTTGGTAAGGTCACACACAAATTGCTCCTCAATCACTTCGTCACTTATCAATTTATTGTCAATTGCAATCATTGTCGCTATTTTTCTACGGCAACGAAGATAAGTGCAGCGGCATTACTACCATAATCGTTCATAATGAACTATTTTCGTCGCTGTTGTATTATATTTTACAAGCACATTATGGCACAATCATTTTCAGTTACAGGCAATTTGGTAGATGTTCATACCAAGTCAATTTATACAGCAGAAATAGTTGTTGCAGATGGTAAAATTACTGCTATTAACAAACTCACAACTCACAACTCACAACTCAATAGTGGCTATATTTTACCTGGTTTTATAGATAGCCATGTGCATATAGAAAGCAGTATGCTAGTGCCTAGTGAATTTGCAAAATTGGCTGTGGTGCATGGCACCGTGGGCACCGTAAGCGACCCTCACGAAATAGCCAATGTATGCGGTATGGCTGGTGTAGAATTTATGATAGAAAATGGCAAGCAGGTAAACTTTAAGTTCAATTTTGGTGCGCCTAGCTGCGTACCTGCCACCACTTTTGAAACCGCAGGTGCAGCACTTGATAGTGCTGATGTGCATGCGCTGTTGCTTAAAGATGAGATTAAGTACCTCAGCGAAATGATGAATTTTCCTGGTGTGCTGTTTAACGATGAAGAAGTAATGAAAAAAATTGGTTCAGCAAAAGCTTTGGGCAAGCCTGTTGATGGTCATGCGCCTGGTCTTCGTGGTGAAGATGCTAGAAAATACATAGCCCCCCCACCCCCCAAAGGGGGGACTTGGGAAGCGTATTATGAACAATACGTTGCCCCAAGTATGAATGCCAATAAAGAGATTTCAGAAACAATCATTTTAGGTGATTCAAATAATCAATTCAGCAATAAAAACACTTCAGAACCTACTCAACCTGCTTCTGAAATCCCCCCTTTGGGGGGCGGGGGGGCTATCATCTCTACCGATCACGAGTGTTTTACCAAAGAAGAAGCCCTTGATAAGCTTGGCTATGGTATGAAGATTATTATTCGTGAAGGTAGTGCTGCCAAAAATTTTGAAGCGTTAATTGACTTGCTACACGATTACCCAAATGAGATATTGTTTTGTAGCGATGATAAGCATCCTGATAGCTTGATGGTTGGGCATATTAACCAACTATGTGCAAGAGCTGTGGCAAAAGGCATTGATATTTTTAATATTTTGCAAGCGGCTTGTGTAAATCCTGTGCAGCATTATAAGCTAGATATTGGCTTGCTACGTATGGGTGATGATGCCGATTTTATTATTGCTGATGACCTTGTAAACTTCAACATTAGCCATACTTATATTAATGGTGCGTTAGTAGCACAAAATGGTAAATCGTTTATACAATCTGTTGCGGTTACGCCTATTAATCAGTTTGACTGTGATACTATTACAGCCGACCAATTAGCTATTACCACCCACAACTACCCTATTGCCGATGGTAAAACACCAGTAATTGAAGCCTTAGAAGGGCAATTAATTACCAATAAATTGTATTGCGAAGCCACTATAGTAAACAATGCTTTGGTAAGCAATACCAACACAGATATTTTAAAAATGGTAGTGGTAAATCGCTACCACAATGCACCCGTAGCCAAAGCTTTTATTAAAAATGTAGGCCTAAAGCAAGGCGCTATAGCCTCGTCGGTAGCGCACGATAGCCACAATATTGTAGCCGTAGGTGTAGATGACGAGAGCCTTGCCCAAGCCATTAACCTAGTCATTCAGGAAAAAGGTGGCGTAAGTGCGGTAGGCAGGCAAGGGCAGCACGTGCTAGGCTTGCCTGTGGCAGGTTTAATGAGTACCAATGATGGCTACCAAGTGGCGGCTACTTACACCGCCATCGATGCGTTTGTAAAAGAACAATTAGGCAGCACCCTTGCCGCCCCTTTTATGACCCTCAGTTTTATGGCCTTGCTCGTTATTCCGCATTTAAAATTGAGCGACAAAGGTTTGTTTGACGGCGATAGTTTTCAGTTTGTGTAAGGGAAGATTTAATACAAGAGAGCGAAGAAGGCGAAGGGTATAACAATGGCTTTATCAAACTATGACAAGTTGACTTAATTTGATTAAAAAAGGGCATCAAATACTGAAATTGTACGCCCAATTGTCCATACAGTGAACCAATTTTATCATACAGTGAACATTTTTTACCATACAGTGAACATTTTTCATCATACAGAGTACCCATTTTACCATACAACAGCCACAAAGCAGCGTACAACTAACACATTTTAGCAAACAACAAAAACACACCCTCATACAACAAACATTTATTACCATACAGTGAGTTTTTGATGTAAAAAAGGCAAAAGCAATAGAGAAAATTATTTTATATTGCAGCAGATGATTACAACACCTCGTTATTGAAAGGTGCTAATTTTCATTGCATAAAATCTAACGCTATCTAAAAAAGATAGAATCATTTTTTACAAATGCCAAATTTCAAACCACGCTTTAGCCTTTTATTCTTAATAGCAATTGCACTACTAGTTACGGGCATCTTTAATACTTATCAGTTTTGGTGGAGTGATAAAGTTGATAAATCAACCTTTAGAATAATTATTTCATTCTTAACCCTAGGAAGTAGCGCCTTACTTCTTTCTTATCTTCTAACATTGGTATTCTTTGTTCCTGCAAACATCCAATTTGATTTCTTGGCTCTTGCTGGAAAAGGTAATTTTTTAGAGGTAGTAAAAGAAATTGGTAATAAAAAAGCGCAACAGATAATTACCAAAAACATGGTGCTGTACTTTGCAATCTTAATAACACTCACATTTAGTGTACTTGCTTCACTAAAAGCTTTTGAAAAGTATCAGTTGTCGCATTTTGGAATAATTGAGAATGCTATAATCAATAACGTTAGCAAAAGCTTAAAAGGATTTGAAATAACAGTGATTGGATACAATTATGGTTCTAAGCATTATGCGAAAGAATTGTATTTAAACAACTATAGGAAAGGTGAAAAACATCAAATTATTTTTTCTAAAAACAATCCGCAAATCATTGTTTGGTACGATGATTTTTTGAAAGGTGATTAGAATTTATCTCGTTTTTCAAAATCACGAGTTTCATAGAGGAAAAATCTTTCACCAATTTCAGAAAGACAACCATGAAAGTTCAATGTAAAAACTGTTTACCGAAAGAAGGCATTGAGATTTCCTATTTTAGTCAAAAAGAAAAGCAAATAATATCAACGTTAACTGTTCAATCGGCTATTCAAGCAGTAAAATATCTGGTTGATAATTATAGCATCAGTCATGCCGATGCAAAATACATTGTAACGCATATCAACAAAACTTATGGACATTGTAACAGGTGTGTATTTGACAAACTAGATAAAGAATACATTACGTGCCCCAAATGCGGTGCTTTAAATTTTAACTGGGAAGTAGAAAAATAAAGGTTAAATACTTCTAGCTAAACTGCAAGTTTCGTAAAGCAAAGTTCTTAATTTATATTTCGGTCGTCACTGCGAGGCACCAAGCAGCCTAAATGCGAAACCTAGATTGCTTCGTACCTCGCAATGACGTTTTGAAGTAATAACTACTCTACAAACAAAGCCGCACAGCGAACAAAGCGTACAAGTGTGCGACGCAACGATGCTACATAGTAGTACAAATGCTGGTTATCAAAAACTTACATCGCACATCGTACATCGTACATAGCCCACAGTGTTATATTTGCTGCCTATGCATTATGTTTCTGCCGAAGGGCTTACAAAAAGTTTTGGTGTTAATCCACTGTTTAACAATATTTCCTTCCACATAAACGAGGGCGATAAAATTGCGCTGATTGCTAGAAATGGCGTGGGGAAAAGTACCCTTTTGCGCATATTAGCGGGGCAAGAAACGCCTGATAAGGGCAAATTATTTGTAAATAAAGATGTAACGGTAGCGCTGTTTGAGCAAGACCCACACTTTGACGAGACCAAAACGGTATTGGAAAATATCTTTAGCAGTAATAACCCAATAATGACGGTGATGCGTGAATATGAAGCGGCTATTGAAGCAGATAATGGCGAAAAAATTACCGAATGCATTGGTAAAATAGATGAGCTTGGTGCGTGGGATTATGAAGCGAAAGTGCAACAGATATTGGCTAAACTGAATATTCACCACTTGCAAAATGTGGTAAGCAGCCTGAGCGGTGGGCAACGTAAACGTGTGGCATTGGCAAAAACCTTGATAGATATTGGCTTTGAACACCAACACACGTTACTGATGATGGATGAACCGACCAATCACTTAGACGTAGCAATGATTGAGTGGCTGGAAAATTATTTGAATCAAGAAAGTATTACGCTGCTACTAGTAACCCACGACCGCTACTTTCTTGACGCTGTGGTAGATGAAATATGGGAACTAGAACGTGAAAATATGTACACCTATGTGGGCGATTACGAAAACTATGTAGAGAAAAAAGCGGCTAGAATAGAAAGCGAACTAGCAAGTATAGATAAGGCAAAAAATGAGTACCGCAAAGAGCTAGAATGGATGCGCAAGCAACCAAAAGCTAGAACTACCAAAAGCAAAAGCCGACAAGATAATTTTTACGAGGTAGAAGCGAGAGCGAAGCAGAAAATAGAAGATGCACAAGTGCAACTGCAAGTAAAAATGAGCAGGCTTGGTGGCAAGATTGTAGAGATGAAAAAAGTCTATAAAAGCTATGGCGACCTACCCATACTAAAAGGCTTTGACTACAATTTTAGCAAGGGCGAGCGCATTGGCATTATTGGTAAAAATGGGGTGGGTAAAAGTACGTTCTTAAATATTTTGCTAGGCCTAGAACCACCAGACAGTGGCAAGGTAAATGTGGGCGATACGATTGTATTTGGCAATTTCTCTCAGCAGGGTTTGGTGATAAAAGAGAACATGCGTGTGATAGAATATGTGAAAACATTTGCCGAGAACTTTCCGTTGGCTAATGGCGGCAGCTTAACGGCAGCGCAGTTTTTAGAGCTATTTTTATTTACACCAGATAAACAATACACCTATTTAAATAGCTTGAGTGGTGGTGAGAAAAAGCGTTTACAACTGTTAACGATTTTATTTACCAACCCCAACTTTTTAATACTAGATGAGCCTACTAATGATTTGGACTTACCTACATTGGCAGTGCTAGAACGTTTTTTAACCGAATACCAAGGTTGTGTGCTAATTGTAAGCCACGATAGGTATTTTATGGATAGATTGGTGGATCATTTATTTGTATTTGAAGGCAATGGTGTGGTGAGAGATTTTCCTGGTAACTATACGTTGTTGCGCTTAGAAGAAAAAGAGAAAGAAAAAAAGCAAGGCGCAGGTAACAAGCCTCAAGAAGAGAAGAAAGTAGAACCAATGAGCCAACCAGTAACTAGCAACCTGCTACCTGTAACTAATACAACGCCTACCAAAAAACTAAGCTTTAAAGAAAAACAAGAGTTTGAGCAAATAGAAAAAGCGATGCCTAAACTAGAAGCAGAGAAAGTGGCTTTAGCAGAGCAAATGAGTGCAGGTAATCTAAGCTTTGATGAGCTCAAAAAAATAAGTGATAGAATGATAGCTATTACTGAAGAGCTAGAAGCCAAAGAATTGCGTTGGCTAGAGTTATCAGTCTGAACGGGATTTGGAAGAATTTAAAAGACTAAAGGGATAAATGATGCCACACCAGCATCATTTATCCCTTTCTATTTCAACTTAATCCTAATAATCTTTCAAAATACCAGTTCAGACACACTTATTTAAAACTAATTAACTCTACATCAAAAATAAGTGTGGTATTTGGGCCTATTTGGGTACTTACTTGTCTGCTACCGTAACCTAAGTGCGGGGGAATAAAAAAACGAAATTTACTACCAGTAGGCATGTATTGCAAGCCTTCTGTCCACCCTTTAATAACAGCACTTAAAGGAAAAGATGCCGGCACACCGCGCTGTACACTGCTATCGAAAATAGTTCCATTAATTAAAGTGCCATGATAATGGCAAGTAACGGTGTTAGTAGCTTTTGGCTTTTCGCCAGTACCTAAAGTTAATACTTGGTATTGTAACCCACTTTCAAGCGTTACTACACCTTCTTTTGTTTTATTTGCGGCTAAAAAATCTTCCCCTTCTTTTAAATTGGCGGCACTTTTTTCAGCATTTAACGCTGCTAATCTATCTGCTATACCCATATTATAAATTTTGCAGCGAATTTAAGGTGATGCGAGTAGTAAAACATATCATTTTTTAAGTACCTGCCTGTCAGTACCCTACAAACTGCGTATTTAAATACCCACCTCTACGCAAAATACTACATACAATTTACACGTTATTCTATCTGCTGTCGCTAATTATAGGGGCAACTTTGGTGTACCTATCCAATCACCATTTAAAACCATATCCAATGACATTACCTAAAATGTACCAACTATTGGTACCGCTCTCAAAAAAAGGTGAGCCGCAAACGAAAAGTGACGACCCAATTTGGATACAATCATTTACCAAACAGCAACAAAAAATTAGTGACGCCTCAACGGTTAACTACAAATTGTATCACCAGAAAAATATGGGTACCTTATCGGTTTCCTTTAAACCAACTAACGATAATGACCCCGAAACCATCATTGCGACATCTTCGAAAAACAACACCGATGCTGCAAAAAATATCTTCTCTAAATCTAGAGCCTTAGATGAAAGTGATAGATTTACCCATTATCCAAATAGTAATATTGCATTACAATGGTATGTAGCTAACGAATTGCCAAAATATGCTATAGAACTTTTAATAGATGCTTCTGATTTTGCGCATATTGATTGGCTAAATACACCTGGTCCATTGTACACAAGCAATAAAAACATTTATGGTTCGGGTAATATTATTGCCCAGCATAATATTGCCAGCAATAACCAAAAAAATCAAGTCATTTTTAAACAACCTTTTAATAAAAAAGAATGCGATAAAACCTTACTTGCCATTGAATTAGACGACTATGAAGGTTATTATTTTGATGGCAATTGCCATTGGAATAAACACACAATAACAGCTTGGTGGGATAAAAGTGAAGAGCGCATTGTAGAGATACTTGACCTATACAAACAAGAATTGTATATGCCTCAAAAAGCTAGTCATGCAGATGAAGATTTTAAACGCCCAACACCTGAAAATTTTAAATACTGGTTAGACTTTTACCAAGGCAGCATGAAAAACTATTTAGAATGGTATATAAAACAGTTAACTGGTGAAAGCATGGTATTGCCAGAATTACATATCGATTGGTCAATAAAAGAAAAGCTTGATAAAATTTTCTTCTTAAAATTCTTATCAAAAATTAGCTAGTAATTATGTTTTGTTTTTGATTTATAACACAAAACCTTACTTTCATAGTAAGGTTTTTTATATCTATATGCTATTAACTAAATAAGTTAGGATGCTTACCCGCAAAAGGTTTTAAACCTAAATGCGTGTAAGCTTTTTCGGTCGCTTCGCGCCCACGTGGTGTGCGCTGCAAAAAGCCTTCTTGTATTAAAAACGGTTCATATACCTCTTCTATTGTACCGCTTTCTTCACCTACCGCAGTCGCAATAGTTGTAAGCCCAACAGGTCCCCCCTTAAACTTTTCTATTATAGCACTTAAAATACGGTTATCCATTTCATCAAGGCCATGTTCATCTACATTTAAAGCGCGTAAGCCATGTTGTGTAATGCCTATATCAATAATACCATCATTTAGCACTTGTGCAAAATCTCTCACCCTGCGGAGCAAACCGTTGGCAATACGTGGCGTACCACGGCTACGGCGGGCAATTTCAAAAGCCGCTTCGGTACTAATTTTCGTATTTAATATTTTCGCGCTACGCTCAATAATTTTTTGTAAAACGGCAGCGCTATAGTATTCTAAACGAGACTTGATGCCAAAACGAGATAATAGTGGCGCCGTTAACAAACCACTTCGCGTTGTAGCACCTACCAAGGTAAACGGATTTAAATTAATTTGAATACTACGCGCATTAGGTCCCGTATCAATCATAATATCAATACGAAAGTCCTCCATAGCAGCATACAAATATTCTTCTACCACCGTACTTAAACGATGAATTTCATCGATGAACAATACATCATTTGGCTGTAAATTGGTAAGTAAACCTGCTAAATCACCTGGTTTTTCTATTACAGGACCGCTTGTTTCTTTAATATTAACCCCCAATTCATTGGCAACAATACGGCTTAGAGTGGTTTTACCCAAACCTGGTGGACCATGAAACAACACATGATCCAAAGCTTCGCCACGAATTTTAGCTGCCTTTATAAAAATGAGCAAATTCTCTATAAGCTGTGGCTGACCGCTAAAATCATCGATAGCAGCGGGCCTTATGGCATTTTCAAACTCTTTATCGGCACTGGTTACAGGCTCATTGGTATTATGTAGATTAAGATTAGACATTGGCTACGAAAATAACTAAATAATTGCGCAGATTTATATTTGTGCAATTATTAGAAATACATTTAAGGCTTTTATGCGAAGCATTATACAATTTTACATGGTATTAGTGCATCTTCATCAAAGCTGTATACAGCGCATAACCTATGGTAGCCATCAGCAATAATTGTTTTACCATGCGCAGTATCTCTTACAAGTAAAATCGGTACGAGGTTTTCCTTGTTCTTTATTTTTTTAATATTTGTCTTTACATGATAATTTTCGGGGCCTAATAATACAAGCGAACTCGCCCTAAAAATATCTTTTGCTTTAAAGGCGGTAATGGGTGCTTTTTTAAGTTTAGTCTCGTATTCTTTAGCAAGCTTATCATCAAAAATTAGGTTTAAATACGATAGTGCCGCAGGATAATCATGACTTTCTGGTTCAGGTTTCCATTTAATTTTAGTATCAGTTGACATATATATTTAATTTTTAGTTGAGTTTCGATTGGTGAGCCATCTATCTACAGGCACTAGGCCAATATTAACAAAAAGAATAAGGGCTGTAGCCACAAAGGTTTCAAAAAACTGTCCAGTAGCCGCAAGGCAACCAATGGCGGAGCTGCACCAAATAGTTACAGCAGTTGTTAGTCCGTGCACACTAAAACCGTCTCTAAATATAACACCTGCACATAAAAAGCCAATACCTGTCACTACTTGCCCAATAATTCGGGTAGCATCGCCTGTTTTTTCGGTTAAAGATACCGATATAAGTACATATAAAGCCGCACCAAGTGCGACTAAAATGGTAGTTCGCAAACCCGCAGATTTATGTTGCCATTGCCTTTCAAATCCGATAATGGTACCTGCTGCAACCGCAACTGAAATTCTGATAATAAAATCTATATGGCTCACGTAAAAATTTTGAGTTGTAATTTAAATACTTTTTAAATAAGCGCCTTTAAAAAGAAGGATTTTAAATTTACAACAAGAAAATATTTATTAAAACCTTTAAAAGATATGCAATAGCTTATGCTTAGTAAATACAAGCTAATTATATGGCTAAACAATCGCTTATAGTTTTCATTATTATGTTTAATATTCATTACGGATTAACTACAGTAACATTTTTGATAAAACGCATCACCATCATTGGCTCATCTTTTTTTGCTATAGATTCGTCGTAATACTTTTGATAATAGGCTTTGGTCATCATATTTACTTGATGAGTATAGCTTCGCCCAACTTTTGCCGCGCCATACAATTTACTAATATCAAATTGCGCAAAATCTGAAGCTTTAAAATTATTCAACACCTCATTCTTGACGCGTTTATCATCAATCCAAATACCATACACATTTGCTTTCTTAAAATTATTAAACTGCGTTTCAGTAGGTACTTCACGTTTTAACGGACCTAATTGCTTACAAAAAACAACACTTTGCTTTAATTGCTGTTGCAAACTCATTTTCGTAAAAATAGCAATAAGTCTAGTTTTGTCTTGTTGCGTAATATCTCTAAAAATCGATTGCCATCTATTCGTAGTGTCTCTTCTATACTTTTTTGCAATAGTTTCATATTCTTTCATTAATTCATCAGAAGCATCAGTAGCAGAATAACCGATAGAGGTCTTCTTATAAAAATCTTCGGCTAAAATTTTTGCTTGCGTTTTCTTTTCATGAAAAAGTAAATCCTTTGTAGGCACTACTTGCTCATTAGCAGTATCACTAACTCGTATTTTTTCAGTAAATTTTTTCAACGTATCCTGAGCTATTATTTTAGAACTGAATACAAAAACCAAACTACCTATAATTGGTACAATAGCTAATTGCTTCACCGCTTTTCTAGTGAATGACGTTGTTTTGTTCATCATGAGTAAACGTTTTTTGGTTATTAAAAAATTAAACTGACTTGCAAGATGATTGAATACTGGTTTATTTGCTTGTGCCAACAATAAATATTGATAAGATGCCACATCATGATATGTTTCTAGTGCAGCAGCATCTGCCAAAAATTCGTGATTGATTTGGATTGCTTTTTTGTACCAATAAAGAAATGGGTTAAACCAAAAAATGATGCTTAAAACCTCAATAAAAAGAATATCAAGCGAGTGTTTTTGTTGAACATGTGCAAGTTCATGATTAAGTATGGCTTGTTCAAAAGCGCCATTGTTGTAATCTTCTTTTGCTATAAATATGTACTTTAAGAAGCTATGTGAAACAATGCTTTGTGGTAATAATACGAGCCGTGAATTTTGGCATAAAATCTTCTCGCTATTCTTTATTTTCAACCATAATTGGAAAAGGTTTCTAGCAAAACGAATTAGCAAGATGGTACTGATTAAAAAATAAGCTGCAATCAGTAAATTCGGCCAAATATCAATATCGCTTACAGGTTCTTCAATAGCACTTGACATAGTTTTAAAAGTAGTTTCTGTTGCATAAAATACATTTTCAGTAACAGTACTATCAGAAATTATTGGTATTTGCTGCTTCCATTCAATAAATGGTACAACTAATGCAAAAATTAAACTCAGTAGCAAATAGTATCTATTAAAGCGGTGCATTTTTTCTTTAGCAAGCAATACATGGTAAACCAATAATAATACAGCTGAGCAAAGCACCATCTTTACCAAGTAAGCTATCATTTTTTATTACGTTTTATTTCTTTGTCAATAATCATTTTTAATTCTTCTAACTCTTCAGCACTTAAATTACTGGTAGTGGTAAAAAATGATGCAAACTGCATGGCTGAGTTACCAAAATAATCTTTGATAATGCCTTTTACATGTTTAGAAAAATAATCTGACTTAGTTACGAGGGCGAAATATTCTCTCGAATTGCCAAAAACATTATAGCCTACAAATCCTTTGTCTTGCATACGCTTAAGCAATGTAGCAACAGTTGTTGTGGCTGGCTTAGGTTCTGGATGATGCTCTATCAAGTCTTTTAAAAATACTTTTTCGTGATTCCAAATTAACTCCATTAACTGCTCTTCTGTTTTCGATAATTTCATTGTTCTACACCTTGTTATTTTATTCTACAAATGTAGAATTATATTTCAAATAAAAAAAATAATTTTCCCAAAATCATTTGTATATACAAACAAAGTCCCTTTATATTTGCAACCGTAATGAAAACGTCTGAAAGTAAATATTGCAAGTGCTTGTATTTTACCACCAATGCTTTGGCGCGTAAAGTAGAAAAACTGGCATTAGAAAGCTGGAAGCCTGTAGATTTATCGCCAAGTCATGCTTATTTATTGCTGATGGTATTAGAAGAGCCAGGTACGCAGCCAGGTTGTATTGCCAATCATTTACAACTTAGCCCAAGTACTGTTACTAGATTAATAGAAAAACTAGAAGAACGTGCATTAGTAACACGCACCACCGAAGGCAAGCAAACCAATGTATATCCATCTGCAACTGCTGTTGCCATGTTGCCTACTTTAAAAGAATGCTTACATCATTTTTATGATTGCTATAGCGCTATTTTGGGTAAGGAAGAAAGTTGCAAATTAATTGATAATATGGGCTTGGTTGCTGACAAAATATCGATTTAAAATTTTTTTATCACCTCATTTGTATATACAAATATAAATCATAAACAAAACACACAATTATGAACTATGTTATCACAGGCTCTATCGGCCACATTAGCAAACCAGTGGTTGCACAATTAATTGCTGCTAACCACGATGTTACGGTAATTACAAGCAATACCGATAGAGTTACAGACATTGAAGCACTTGGCGCTGTAGCCAAAGTTGGTTCAGTAAAAGATATAGCCTTTGTAACCAATGCTTTCGCAGGAGCAGATGCTGTGTACTTAATGATTCCACCCACTTGGAAAACCGACAATTGGTTTGCCGAGCAACAATTAGTTGCTAACAACTATGTTGCTGCCATTACAGCTAATAATATTAAATATGTGGTGCAACTGAGCAGTATTGGTACACACCTGCGTAAGGGCGCTGGTCCTATTGATGGCTTGGGCTATTTGGAAGAACAATTGCTTGGTTTGCAAAACGTTAATACCATTGCCTTACGCCCTTCGTATTTCTTTTACAATTTATTTAGCCAAATTGGTTTGGTAAAACAGGCAGGTATTTTTGGCGCCAACTATGGTGGTACTAATGAGAAATTAATTTTGGTAGACACCAATGATATTGCAGCTGTTGCTGCTGAGAAACTTCTTGATTTATCATTCTCGGGTTTTACAACACAGTACATTGCTAGCGATGAAGTAAGCACCGACGACATTGCAAAAGTGCTAGGCGAAGCCATTGGAAAACCTGGTACACCGTGGGTAACTTTTACCGATGAACAAGCGCTACAAGGTATGCTAGGCGCTGGCTTAGATGCTGAAATTGCTAATGGTTACGCAACAATGGGAGCTGCCATAAGAAGTGGTGCTATCCAAGAAGATTACTGGAAGAATAAACCAACATTAGGTAAGTATAAATTAGCTGATTTTGCAAAAGCATTTGCCGCGGCTTATAACGCTTAAATAAAGATTGATAGCAGCACGGATTAAACTGATGCAACTGATTATATCGAATGTATGTTAAGTTTAATCCGCGTTCTATCATTATTAACTAAATCGGTTTCATCCTTCCAATCTGCCTCATCAGTGTTCCTATCCCTTTGCAAATTGTAGCATTTGCAACACTAAATCAGCATCGGGGCAATTGGTTAAATATTGTGCACGCTCGCTTAATTTACATACACCAGGAAAGTCACCTTTTTTGCCTTGCATATCAATTATTAACTGATAATGCAAATGTGGTGGCCAAGCACCATTTTCTTCTGCCCTACCAAAATGTGCTACCAACTCGCCTTTGGCAAACTTTTTTCCTTCGTACAAACCTTCTAAATCTTTCAACGATAAATGCCCATACAAGGCATAGAATATTACATCTTCTAATTGATGTTGTAGAATAATGGTAGCGCCATAATCGCCATATTGGTTGTTAAATGCAAAACTATGTACCACGCCATCTAATGCAGCAAATACAGGCGTTTCAGCTTCACCCCAAATATCTACACCTAGATGTAAGCGCCTTGGTTCATCTGTGGTATCAAACACTTTACTACGGCTATACACCGTTCTATGTTCGCTGTAACCACCAATACCATATTTACAATTTGTAGCTTGCAATTTGGCATTAATATAAGCAGAGAAACTATCGGTATTATTTAAAATATCATCTTTTAAATCGGTATTTGCAGCTGTAAAATCGAGTAACAGTAAGGTATCCTGTTGCGCGTTAAACGGTACTACCTTAGCAAACGAAGGCTGGTATTTCTGTAAAATAGTTGTCAGCATTTATTGGCGCTTCATAAAATCTAAAATAATAGGGAACAACTTTGTTGGTTCTTCCACTTGTGGGTTATGACCGCTTTTTTCAAACATTACAAACTGTGCTTGTGGACAATACGTTTTATATTCAACTTCCATTCGTGGTACAGCTACCCTATCATACCTACCTGCGTAAATAAGAATAGGCATTTTTAAATCTTTTAATTTGTCTCTGTAATCAAAACTGCCAATATCGCTGCTCAATACAAAATCACCATCTTTACCCACCATCTGGTAGTATAAAGTAGCATTTAATGGATTGGGATAGGCTTTTCTTTTGCCTCTGCTAACAAAATTCTCAGGGTTGTAGGCATATAAAAAACCATAAGGCACTCTGCCATAAATATCTTGATGTAATGGATCGCTACTAACCATACCTTTTTTTTCTGATTGCCATCAACTCGTCCCATACTTCGGGGTAATTGGTTTTTATTTCGTGGTTGCTATTATCATCATTTTCTTGCCACATAGCATAGCTGTGAAAGCCGTTAGCAATAATTAAGTGACTTAAATTATTAGCATATTTCACGGCATAACCTTGTGCTACTAAACTACCATAACTATGACCTAGTAAGCTTACTTTCCTTAAATGCAAAGCCGTTCTTAAACCTTCAATATCGTCTATATCTCTTGCTAAGGTATACTCAGTTGGTATTTTGGCAGTATCAGACTTCCCTCTACCAAATGCATCAAAATAAATGAGTTGAATATTACCTTTCATAGCAAGCGAATCAAAGACACGGTAAGCAAAATGGTTATTACCAGGTCCGCCTGGAATAATAATTAATGGCTCACCTTTACCCACAACTACTACCCACAATTTTGCACCATTAACAGTTATATATTTACCATCAGTAAAACTGTCTGGCAAATGAATGGCTTTCTGCGCTATTACACCAGCACTTATTAGTAAAAAACAACAAAAGATAATTTTATTCATAGTATTGTAATGTAAGCAATAAAGTTAACGATTCAAACGTAATACGTGTACAGCAAATACAAACGTTGATAAACGTTGTAAGACTAATGTAACGATGACAAACCTTCTAAAATCGCCATCGCTTTTTCAGCATCGCTTTTGTCAACAAAAATATGGTCGTGGTAAAATGCAGCCACTACGTTGCAACTGATTCCATTCTTGGCAAGAGCGCTAGAAAAAGCCGCCGTTAAGCCTACTGCTTCTAAAGAAGAATGCACGGTTAGTGTAATCCAAGCAGCAACAAACGCATAGTTAAGGTTTAATGTATCGGCTGTCTCCTTTTTTACAATAATGGTGTACGCTTCATGTTCTTTAAAAATCATTATGGCGTCTTCTACGTTTATTAGTGATAGGTTTTGTACCGTACAAAAAACAAACTCGCCAACATGCAATTGGGGCTTCATTGTTTGTAATAGTGTATTTAGGTTTCGTTCGCCGCTCATATTTCTTACTTTTAATTAAAATGATGTAAAGGCATTAATCCCGAAATAAGTATCCTAATTCCTAAACTTTCAGTTTTATAAAAAGTTTTTATTAAGATAATAGCTATTAATTCTTTTGCTTGTAAAAATCGGATGTCATTAAAACTGTTGGTAAGGGTAACGCCAACAATGACGGTGTTATAACCATAGTAGCATGAACTATTTTTATTGGTAAAACTAAACAACTATTGAAAATTTTATTAATTATTGATGCCCTTCATTAAATGTATCAGCAGCCTACTTTTTGGGATTATCAATAATGTATTGTTCAATATTGTGAAACGATTGGGCATCACGAATAATATGGTCGTGATAACGTAGTTGCCAATTAAAATTGGTATCGCCCTATTTACGTGCCTGTGTGGTTACCGCCGATTTAAACCTACGAACAATAGACACCAAATTTTTTGATTGCGGTGCAAATGCATTTTTTGCCGTATCGTTTTTGGTATTGGCATTGGTAGAGACGCGATGCACTGCGTCTCTACGTGGCGTTACGTTTTTACGTGGAATTGCGTTTTTACGTGGCGTTCTATCCATATTGCCACCACCACCATTATACGCATTATCACCAATAATAACGATTGCGTGAAAATGATTGGGCATTACCACAAATGCGCTCATGGTTAATGCCATATCGGTACGTACGGTAAATGTGTTTTCCCATTCCTGTTGGGCAATTATAACTAATGGCGATAAATGCATGACACCCTGTTGTATATCACCAAAAAAATGTTGCCTGTCTTTGGTGCAAATGGTAATAAAATACGCTGCAGCAGCACCATAATCCCAATGCGCTAATCGGGAAGAAGGAATGCGATATTGGTTGTTGAATTTGTTTGACATAGGGTGTTTTGGTGATTTGTCGCTTAAGATACCGTAAACGAACATTCAGAAGAACGGTAGAGTTTATCAACCTATAAATTTACAATTACCAGCAAATATTACCTATAGTTTGGAATGAATGCTCCTTTTGATTTTAATTGGTTTACAAATCTTGTTAGTAATTCAGACTGTTCATCTCTTGGCACAATAACTTTACCTCTATTCAAAAAATTAAATTGCAACGGGCAGTTAAACGCAAAAAAGATTTTTTCAGTAACTTGATTGTTATTGTACATCAAGAAAACGTGGTTGTACAGTGTAATGCAAGTAGTAGGTGTAAGCTCTTGTAAAGAATCTGAGAAGGCATTTAACATATTCAATAAGGTATCTTTATCACTACCGTTAAAAACTATATGGTGCGATGGTTTGCAAATTAAGTTCCCCGCAGAATCCATAAAACTTTGTCCATCGCCTATTAATGGGCTATTGGCTAATTGCTTTTCTGGAAAATTAATAATAGAAGTATCAGCAATTAGTGTAAGCTCCCCTAAAATCCGCTACATTCAAAAGTATAAAATTCTCCGTTTTCAGTTTTTATAGGAT
>NZ_JBHSDC010000008.1:0-38096 GCF_042651445.1 Parasediminibacterium paludis | reverse complement strand
TATCATTGTTAAGCATGGTAAAAGCTAACACTGGGGTATTAGGGAAACATTTCTTCGCCCAGATAGTAGCATCGTAGCCATTCACGTAAGGCATACAAATGTCCATGAGGAAAAGGTCAGGTTTGTAGCTTTCGTTCGGTAGACGTTCTTGTAGTTCTTTACCGTGGTTGTATTGGTAGACTTTATATTGAGGCTGCATTTGCCCCAATAAATTGGATACTGATATACGAAGCATTACAGTATCATCAACAAAAGCAATATAAAATGGCATATCCCCTATTTTAAATAAATTGTAGCATTTCCTGACTCTGGTTATTGATAAACCAAAGTCGCATCAAATACCATCAAGTATGAATATCCATTAGGGGGATACAAATATATAAATTACTATGATTTGTGGTAGTTTATTCAATGAAAATTAAAAGTTTTCTTATTATCTACGTAGAAATACGTAGATTTTGTATCAAAAAAGTCCTATATTATTGCAATGGGAAAAAGATAGCTGTTAAATACTATCCGTTTTCACATTATGCCAAATAACTGCTACAGGATTTTATTAGGTATTTTGATGTGCTATTGCATAGTAACTAGAGGTAATTGTCAAGATATACTAACCAATACAACAAAAGATAGCAGCCTTAATCTGACGCCTAAACAAATAGAAAGCTACACCACAAGCATAGATAAGAAAGCAGCAAGCATAAGTAAACAAGTAGAAAAAGCCAATACCAAGGCACTTAAAGATTTACAACAGCAAGAAGAAAAACTACAAAAGAAATTAGCCAAAGTAGATAGCAATCTCGCTAAACAACTATTTGAACCTGCCAAACAGCAATTTGCTAATTTGAATAACAAAATAGCCAAACAAAAAAGCACCACAGACAAACTTCAAAATTTGGCTGGTGGCAATAAGGAATACCTACCATTACTGGATACTTTTAATACTAGTTTGAAATTTTTAGATGGTAAACTAGGTGATATAGGTAGTTTGAAAAATCAAACAACCAAAGCCTTAGCTAGCGTAAAAGGCTTAGAAGACGAATTAAAAAATGCGGCTGATATTAAAGCCTATATCAAACAGCGTAAAGAAGCTATTCAGGCAATATTCACCCAAAATGGAATGGTTAAGGATTTACAAGGTTTGAATAAGCAAGCATACTATTATGGGCAGCAAATCAACGAATACAAGCAACTTTTAAAAGACCCCAAGAAGCTGGAAGAAAGAGCGATTGTAGAACTCACCAAATCATCGTTGTTTAAAGACTTCATGCAACGTAATAGTCAATTAGCGAGCTTGTTTAGCGTACCGGCTAATTACGGAACGCCACAAGCTTTAGCCGGCTTGCAAACTAGAGCAAGTGTGAATCAACTATTACAAGCTAGGCTAGGAAATATCACTTCTATAGGTTCTAGTAATACCGCTTCAGGAGCTGGAGGTAATCCGCAACAATATTTACAACAACAAGTGCAGACTGCGCAAAGTGAACTAAACAAGCTAAAAGACCAAATTAATAAAGCTGGAGGGAGCAGCAGCGATTTGGAAATGCCAGACTTTAAGCCCAATACGCAAAAGACCAAACGTTTTTTAGACCGTTTGGAATATGGGTTAGATGTGCAGACCGCCAAGCAGAATAGTTTGTTTCCTGTGACGAGCGATATTGGACTTACAGTTGGTTATAAACTAAATGATAAAAGTACCATAGGCGTAGGTGTGAGTTATAAAATGGGCTGGGGTAGTGGCTTTAACAATATCAAATTAACGAGTGAAGGCATTGGGCTAAGAAGCTTTGTAGACATGAAGCTAAAAGGTAGCTTACTCATTAGCGGTGGCTACGAACAAAACTATATGCAACGCTTTGGCAGCATTGGTGAATTGTACAACTTACCACAAACAGCTTGGCGACAAAGTGCCTTATTAGGACTCACTAAGAAAATAATTATCACGAAAAAGAAAAGTACCAAAATACAAGTACTATACGATTTTTTAAATCAGCAAAACCATGTTCCCTCACCACCTATTTTGTTTAGAGTGGGTTGGGGGATGTAATTGAAAAAATATAATTTTATGAGACTATTAAAAACAGTTGTTTTATTGTTGTGCGTATCAATTGGAAAAGCACAGAGCAATAATTATTATTTAAATTCAGGGAGCGGTAATGGATATAATTTTTGGGATAATAGTAATTATTACAAGGTATACATGTCTTCTGTTTCTGATGGCACTTTTGGAACACCGTTTGGACGTTTTGATACGGATGCTAATGATTATAATCTTTATTATAAAATATTGGGTAGCAATAGGGGACATGTTTTTATAACTGGTAATGGACAAACGAACCTTCAAATAACTAATAAAGGCATTTTTTCGACAAATGGGTATTTTAACGGTAATTTAAAGTTAGACAATGGTGCTAATAAATTTTATCAAGCAGGCCCTTATTTGTTTATGGGTAATACGAGTTATGGAAATGCACCCTATATTTCGTTCAATGCGGCTTTAACAACCTCTGATGTGCCATCAGGTCAAAATTTATTTACACCTTCTTATGCAGCAGGTTCTGGGCTTATTATAAAAGGTGATGCTGGTGGTAGTGGGCTTCATTTTTTGCAGAAAAATTATGGTGGAAATTCTGGTCAGACAGACTTAAATTCATTTAGTGAGGTAATTACATTAGATCAAGCTGGAAGATTGGGTGTTGGTACAGCAAATCCTAGCAATCAATTGGATGTTTACAGTCCGAACAACGATCCAACAATACGTGTAGTTTCAGGGAATGCAGGTGCTTGGATAACAGCACAATCTACAAATAGTTTTTACGCAGGTGTAAAACTGATTGGAAATAATGGAACGCAAAATTGGTCAGCTGGTATGACAAATGGCAATTCTAATTATAGTCTTTCTGGTTCATTAGATGGTGCAACAAACAGGTTTTTTAATATAACATATAACGGAAATGTTGGTATAGGTACAGATGCGCCAATGTCTAAACTTTCAATTTATGAAGCAGGGTCTTCAAATAATCAATGGAAAGGAAGGGTAGATTTCGGGGGTGATAACGCAAGAGTTGTTGCAGGTGAGTACAACGGGACAGCATACCTAGGTGCAGTCAATAGTTCCATAAATGCTTGGACAAATTTGGTAATTAATGTTGATGGTGGTTTAGTGGGAATTGGTACAAAAACACCTACTGAAAAGCTTTGTGTAAATGGAAATATTAAAACAAAGAAATTAATTGTAACTCAGCTTGGTTGGTCGGATTACGTTTTTGCACCCACTTATAAATTACTTCCACTTCAAGATTTAGAAACTTATATCAATCAGCATCAACATTTACCAGATGTGCCTTCCGCAAGTGAAGTAGCTGCTAATGGGATTGATTTGGGGGATAATCAAGCAATATTATTGAGGAAGATAGAGGAATTGACCTTGTATCTGATAGATATTAAAAAAGAAAATGAGTTGCTTAAAAAACGAGTTGTCAAACTTGAGAAATTAAAATAACGAATAAATTATATTATAATGAAAAAGATAATTTTTATAATGGTAGTTATTAGTTTGCGTGCCACAGTTTTTGGGCAAACAAATATACTGCCAACCAGTGGTAACGTAGGCATAGGTACCACTACTCCTGCTACACTTTTACAAGTCAAAGGCGGTGCTTTTCAGCAAATCAATCTCGATAATTATAGTGGTATCTATCTTGATGCGACCAATACCAATCAACCAAAAGTTGGGTTTAGAGTTAGTGATAATTCAGAAAGATTTCGAATTCATCTTCAAGATATTAATACTGTAACAGAGCGTCTTGCTTTTTTAAAAAATCTTTCTGGTGAGGCTGAAGTATTAAGTTTATTAAGTTCTGGAAAAATTGGTATCGGTACTTCTAACCCGAATGCGCTTTTAGATGTAGGTCAAACAATATCTAATGGACAATTAGGGACCGTATTTGCAAGAATGGCTGAAGGTAACACAAATGGTGATGGCACTTATTTGGGGGTGAAAGCCTGGGGAACACAACAAGCTTACAATGGGAAATCATTTTCAATTGAACACTCATTTTATGGCTATAAAAATAGTGCAATTAACTTCTATAGAGGAGGTGCAATGCAGGGAGGCTATATGACTTTTGAAACCAATGATGGTAGTGAGAGAATGCGAATTGATAATTATGGTAGAGTAGGTATTGGTTCGACAAATCCTATTAATCAATTGGATGTTTATAGTCCGAATAATGATCCAACAATACGTGTAGTTTCAGGGAATGCAGGTGCTTGGATAACAGCACAATCTACAAATAGTTTTTACGCCGCTGTAAAATTGATTGGAAATAATGGAACGCAAAATTGGTCTGCTGGTATGACAAATGGCAATTCTAATTATAGTGTTTCTGGTTCATTAGATGGTGCTACAAACAGATTTTTTAATATTACATATAATGGAAACGTTGGTATAGGTCTTGAAGTTCCTCAAGGAAAACTAGATGTTGCCTATACAGGAGGTACGTCTAATTTCGGCAGTACTGCAGGAGGAAATAATTTCTTATGGACAAGATCAACAGGGGGAAGTGTTGCATTATATGCTGGAGGTATTACAGGTTTGTTAAGTACTGGTGATATTTCATTTATTCCAAATCAAATATATGGTTCCGAAAATTACAATGTTGCAGCTGTAATCAAGGCTAATGGAAGTGTTGGAATAGGAACTACTACTACAGGTAGTTATAAGCTTGCTGTTGAAGGCAAAGTTGGGGTAAGAAAACTAGTAGTAACTCAGATTTCAAGCTGGGCTGATTATGTTTTCGCACCCACTTATACATTATTGCCACTGCAAGATTTAGAAACATACATCCAACAGCATCAACATTTACCAGATATGCCTTCTGCAAGTGAAGTAGCTGCTAATGGGATTGATTTGGGGGATAATCAGGCTGTTTTATTAAAGAAGATTGAGGAATTGACGTTGTATGTAATTGAGCAAGACAAGCAAAGGAAAATACAACAAGAACAAATAGCAGCCATGCTGGCTGAAATAAAAGCATTAAAGAAGGATAATAAATAACAACTTAACTAAGGTGTGATGAAAAGGATATTGCAAATACTATTTTTTATTGTGCTATGTAGCAAGGTGAATAGTCAAGTGAACCTGCAAACAGGAAGCGCTACCTATAGTTTGCCCATGTTCAATTGGAAAGATGATAAAAGTAGATTAAACTCTGTTGTTGCTCTTAATTATAACTCTGGTAATGGGCTCAAGGTAAATGATGTTTCTTCGAATATTGGTCAGGGATGGAATTTAGTAGCAGGGGGTGTAATTACTCGGATGCAAGTTGGGGAACCAGATGACCAGATGCGGAATGATGGCAATGGGACAGACCAAGATCTTACAAAATATCCTGCTGGCTACCTGTATGCAACAAGAAAAAATTATACAGGATGTCCAGTTTCATTAACAAAATACCCCATTTACGGGGCGATGAACCAGCTTTATACTCAAACTAATACAACAGCGGAAGACAGACAACAAGATTATTTTGCTTTCCAGTTTAATGGTAAGACTGGTATGTTCGTTTTAGACCCTGTTAATGGGGATAATGGATTAACAATTGGAGATTCTAAATTAAAAATTACGTTTCAAAGAGATCCTTCAATGGTAACTAATACCACTTCTGGTATAAGAACCACAATTACATCATTTACAATACAGGATGTTGATGGACTGATTTATAAATTTAGACAACATGGATTGACCAAAGTATTGCATGCAGGTTATTGCGATGCAACACTTTCACAAGAATTAAGTCAACCTAATTTTGCAGATCAAGGTGTATATCACCAAACTGGATTTGATGATGGACAATTAATTAATCCATATGTGATAGGTAGTTGGTACTTATCTGAAATAGATGATCCTTTTACTACAAGATCTATTATCATTACGTATAACAATAATTATATAAATACTATTTCAGGAATTGATATTAGCTATAATATAGGAAGTAAGGGTTATGCGATAATATCTCATAAACGCTCGATTTCAACTACCCCCGATATAGCTTCAATAAGTTATCCAGATGGACATCAGGTTATTTTTAATTATGCTAATAATAAGCCTAGGGTTGATTTAGTTGGTGAATATCCACTATCTTCTGTTGATATTCTCTACAATGGCAGGTATCTGTCTGAATACCAACTCAATACCACATATTTTATTTTAAATCGATACGGCACACCAGTAACTAACTATCAAAAAAGTGTAGCAAGGCTTTGCTTAAAATCTGTTAAAAAAATTGGTGTTGATTTAAAAGAAGATACGCCGCCTTATATTTTTGATTATTACCTTGGTTCAAGCAATGGTGATGATTTTGTGCCCCCACCTTTTTTTTATGCTAAGGATATTTTTGGTTTTTATAATGGTAATAATAGTACAGATTACAATGGTAATCCGATTGCTCTTACAAATACGGATGTTTCACAACTTTCCTTCGATGCTTTAAGGGGTATCTGTTTTATAAAGGCAGGTAGTACTAAGGTGTTTATAAACCCAAAAAACGGTTATGCCAAAAATGGATTATTAAAGCAGATAATTTATCCAACTGGTGGTACATTAACCTATACCTATAGCCAAAACCAAGCTCCTGCCAATTCACTGGGTTCTAATGTAACATACGCCAGTAATACTAATAATTTATTTATTGGGGGGGTAAGTGTATCGCAGACTAGCTCTACTGATGGCGGATATTCAAATGGTTGTAATAATCCAATTATTACTAAATACAATTATGTATTGAGTGATCTAGTAACATCTTCCATTTGGGGGCTAGAAACACCTGTGAATTTTATCACTAGCAGTAGCCATTATGAATCCGAAAAAAAGCAATATAGATGGCCGCCAGTACCATTTGGTGAATGCTACTGGCAATATGAATATCCTGGAATTCTTTCACAACAGGAGGCTATAGGCTTATCAGATATCCAAAATGTTATGAATTTTTTAGCACCAGTTTTAAATATTGTATCTGCTATAGGTACAATTGAAGATATTGATGCAATTGTAACAGCGGTTAGTGGTGGTACAGCTATTCCAGTTATGGCGCTAATAGATATTATTGTGGATTTGATAAGTGTTGGGCTCTCTTGTTTCAGTAGCAATAACGCTAAGGATTATACATCGACTGTATATTATAATAATGATTTAAATGGTGCAAGTCCTCTTCCAATGCAATATAAGCGAGTTGAAGTTATAGAAGGAAACGGCACGATTGGGAAAACTGTTCAAGAATACACAAGCTCTGACGATTATGCTATTTGGATACCAGCAAATATGAATACGGATTTTTCTTCAAAACAAAGATTTGCAGCATGGGCTTACGGACTACCAAAAATAACAACCGTATTTGACGTCAATAATAATCCAGTTAAACAAACTATTAATTATTATGATGCGTCATATGCACAACAATTGATAGAACCGCTACTCCCTAAGAGTACAGCTTATCAAAACATAAATGCTGCTACTGGAGTACCTAGCAGTTTGATTTCATGTAAATGCAGCGTCTATAAAAGTTATTCTCAACGTAATGTTGATTGGTCTGACCCTAACTTCAATACCAATACAACATTTAACCTAACTTCTAATAGTGACCTTGGAGTGGATTTCTATGGCATTTATACGGGACATATGTTGCTTAGCCAAACTAATGAACGAGTATATAGCACCACAGACGCTACCCAATATTTAGAAACAATCACCAACTACAATTATTATCAGTACAGTAGTTTCAATCAATTGGACGCATCACAAATAACTACCAAACAAAGTAATGGCGATGTTTATAATAAATTCATATTATATAATGGAAATATTAATAGTGGCATACTTGCTACCCTAGTAAACAATAATATCTTTTCTATACCTATTGAGACAAAAATATCTGTCATTAAGGCTGGAGTTACCACTGGTGCAACATATTTGAGCGAACATGTTACTGAATATACTACCCTAGCAAATGGTGATATCAAACCTTACAGAACTTTAGAGCAAAGGTTTAATCAACCTCAACCATTATCCTCAATCTCATTTTATGATGTGCCAAATAGTGCTAAAAACCCGCCCTATAAACAGACACAATTGTATAGTTATGATGCGTCAGGAAATTTAATTGGCATGCAAGACGAAGGAGGTCATACAGTATCTAATATTTATGACTATAATGACAAATATGTAGTAGCATCTGTAATTAATGCCAACCCATTAATAGATAAAGCAGCTTACTCGAGTTTTGAGACTACAGGACTTGGCGGCTGGTTATTAAACGGTACAGCTGCCTATCTAACCTCAGGTGGCATAACGGGTAATAATTTATTCGTATTATCTGCATCTAATAGTCTTTCTGCACCTCTCAATGCAAATAAGGCTTACATTTTATCCTTTTGGGCAAGCAATATGGTATCTGTTAGTAGTGGTAGTTTATTAAAATCAACGCCAACTATTAACGGACTTACCTATTATGAATATGCTATACCTAGTGGTGTTTCAAGTGTCACAGTTAGTGGCAATTCTAATATTGATGAATTAAGGTTATTTCCGCAGAATGCCAGAATGCGCACTGTTACCTACGATCCCCTAATTGGTAAAACCTCAGAGTGTGACGAGAACAATCGGATAACTTATTACCAATATGATAACTTAGGAAGGCTTCGTTTCGTGCAAGACGAGAATAAAAGCGTCGTTAAGATGTATGAATACAACAATGTTTCAGCTGCCAAGCTTACGGGTTGTCCTACAACTTTCACTAATAATCTAATTACAGAATACTTTGATAAAACAAATTGTGGTAGCGGTTATTATGGTACTAGAGTAGCTTATTCAGTACCCGCAGGGCGATATTCATCAACCATCAGTCAACAAGATGTAGACGCCAAAGCCGAACTTGATTTAAATACTAATGGCCCAATCAATGCAGCTAATACGTTTGCTTGTTCAATTATATATTACAATAGTGCAAAGACTGCAACTGTTTATTCTCAAAATTGTGCACTTGGCTACAGTGGGGGGGCAATTACCTATACTGTACCTGCTAATAAATATAGTTCGATTATTAGCCAAGCAGATGCAGATCAAAAAGCAACTATTGAATTAAATGCTAATGCTCAAGCATATGCTAATATGCCAGCGCATAAGGTTTGTGTCATAAATACAAATCCTAATTGGCAAGCCGACCCTTCGGCGCCAACCCAGTGTGGCTCTGGTACTCAAGCTGGTCATATCTTGATTCTAGCAAGGGATATTAATCCTAATAGTCCTACATATAACACCACTCAATATATGGATCAGGGTGCAAGTGCTACTTGCGGTATCCCTGTAATTGTTAATAGCACCATCCCTGGGGCTTCGTTTCAAATAACACTAACAAATGCTATAACTGGAGATACATATACAAACTCGTTTTCTTATACTTATAATAATAGCCAAACACTTATATTCTCTGTTCCTGCAGGTACATATAATGTTGCCATATGCCCCACTAATTATATGGGTGGATATTTTTATAGCATATATAACAATTCTAATATTTATTTTGGTTCTGGAAATACATGTTCTAATACCTATGGCGCTGTTATAGCTAGTTCAGATAACGCAACAATCTATATTAACGCTATAGGGCAAATAGAATAAAAAATATAATTATGCATATTATAATATTAAATTTATTAAACATTTTTAAGGCTAAAAGAGAATTAGTATTAAATGTCCAAAAACGGGTAAATGATTCTTTAGGAAAATCAGATACCCAAAAAAGACTTACAATTTGCCTAATCCTACTTAGCATAATAAGTGTTTCAAATGCACAGAAAAGTAGTATCTATCAATTGGCATTTGGTACCATTAATCAACAAACAATGACTATGGCAGATGCAGCTGGTAAAAAAATAGTTGTTGCGGTAATAGATGCTGGTAGCCCTGACGTAAAGGAACTATTAGCATTGGATACTTTGTACAAAAAAAATGTTGCTAATATATCTGTTATCCTAGTACCTGTTAGTGATTTTACACCAAATAGTAATGAAACACGGCTGAAAAAACTACTTATTGATTCTTTAGCCCTAACCTATCCTATCACCCATATTTCAAAAGGTAAAAAATCAGCAAATACTGCGCAGCACCCACTACTTGCTTGGCTTACAAACAAAAGTATTAATAGCCATTTTGATATTGATATTGATAAAGTAGGAGGGGTATTTATTATCAGTGAAAAGGGTAAACTATTTGCCAATTTACCAGAGCGTATCCCTATAAATGGTAAAATGATGCAAACTATTTTAAGTAAACAGGTAGATGATAAGTAGAGATGTCGTCGAAACCATTGGTATTGACAGAAAAATCAATCATTACCTCTACGGAAGGCAAAATAGGTTGTAAAATAATGTAAAGCTAGCAAAGCTTGAACTGGCATAAAAATGCCATAATGCTTACGAGCATATCAATAAGACATTAAAACATCATAGGATGGCACAAAAAAATTTCATCTGTCGGTTTCTATTTTCAGTGTGCATTGGTTTATGCACTTATCAAACTGCCCAAGCACAGCAATGGAACCCTAATTTTTTGATAGGAACCAGCACGGGGTCGTATAATTATTCCTACAACCAAACTCCAGACCAATTGGTTGATATATATCCTGCTGCCATCCCCAATACAGGGCTTACGTACCAATGGGAGCAAAGTCTTTACCCAACCACCGCTTTCACCCCTATTCAAGGTGCTACTAGCAGTAGCTATAGTTTTACAGTACCGTTGGCACAAACTCAGTATTACAGAAAACGGGTAACAAGTTCTCTCGGTTCAATCTATTCAAATACTGTTAAAATAACTGTAGTTTCTATTAATTGGGAAGACAATAATTATATCCGTGAGCATGACGTACTTACTTCAGGCATCACAAACTGGCAAACGATTGATCAAATGTCGATTGGTGTAGGACAAAAACTACAAACCACAACTTATGTGGACGGATTGGGTAGAACAAACCAGAAAATAAGTCGAGAAACTGCGACACCTGCCGCCGCCAATAGCTTATGGGGTGACTTGGTTCAGTTTTCGCAATATGATGCTTTAGGTAGAGAACCAATTAAATATTTGCCATACACTACTACTAATCAAAGCGGTAAACTAAAAACTTCACCCATTACAGACCAATCCCAATATTATACAACAACCTATAATGAAACCTCTGCGTTTACTTCTGTCACTTTTGATAATAGTCCAGTAAACAGAGTTACCAATATTAAAGAGCCTGGGGCTGTTTGGGCTGCTTCGGCTGGCAAATCTGCTAAGTATGATCTAAATGGAACTCTTGATAATGTGCAACAGTTTAAGGTAGACTATGTGCAAGGCGATGCACCCATCAATTATGGTGCTTATCCTATTAATGCACTTTTAAAAACAACCAGTATTGATGAATACAACAAACAAGTGGTGGAGTATACGGATGGTACTGGAAAACTGATTTTAAGGAAGGTACAGCTAGATGATGTGCCTACTGCAGCGCATGCGGGCTGGATATGTACGTATAATGTTTACGACGAATTCGGTCTCTTACGCTTTCAGATACAGCCCGAAGCTGTAAAATATCTAGATGCTAATGGATGGACGTTTGCAACGCCTAATGGTGCGCAAGTGTTAGCTGGTCTTTGTTTCCAATATAACTACGATGATAAAGGTAGAATGATCTGGAAAAAAGCGCCAGGCGCAGCCCCCTTAAATATGGTGTATGATAGTAGAGACCGAGTAGTATTTATGCAGGATGGCAACCAAGCGGCAATGACTATACCACAATGGACAACCAATTTATACGACGATTTAGACAGACCTACTTTGACAGCCCTGTACAATACCACAGAATCTCTATCCAACCTACAAACTGATATCGCCAATGCAACTACTTACAATACGGTTACGGTAACCAACCAAGGTTCACCAATTGTAGACCTAGTGGTAGATAATAGAATAGCAGGTAATAATTATACTGCGCAAAACAGCATAAGTTTTACTGCAGACGCTGGCGGCAGTTTCACCAGTGAAGACGGCGCAGAATTTACTGCCCAGATAGATGGCACATCTACCAATCCATCTACTACCACTACAGTTACTGTTTTTACCAGCCCAATTAGTACGGCCAATTTAAACAACCCATCTGTTTGTACGATTGTTAAATATCTCTTTTACGATAATTATAATTTTACAAATGTCAAATCTTTCAATACCAGTTTTACCAATACAACGGCTTATAGTAATGCCGATCCAAATGTTCTGCCGATAGTGCCTAGCCAACGTACATTAAGTTATCCAACAGGGAGTATGGTAAGGGTGTTGGGTACCAATACTTTCTTAGGTGCAACCGAGTATTATGACGAGAAGGGCCGCCATATACAAACCCTAGAAGACAATATCCGTTCAGGTATAGACATTACCACAACCCAGCACCATTTTGATGGCCGCTTGCTCAGCACTTGCTCTAACCATACTACACCTTATACTGGCTTCAGTGGGTTTATTACCCTCACCAAATATTTGTTTGATAAATTGGGTCGGGTCACTACCATTCAAAAACAATTTGGTACCAATACCATGGCATCGGTGGCCACTTACGACTATGACGATGTGGGTAGGGTAAAGACCAAGCACCTAGACCCCAACTATAGCAACTCCAATAATGGTGGCAGTATCCAAGACCTAGAATCGCTCAATTATAGCTTTAATATCCATAACCAAATTACGGGGATTAATAAAGATTATGCGCTTAAAAACCCTGCCAACTACAATAAATGGGGGCATTTCTTTGGTTTGTACCTAGGCTTTGACAATAAGGACAACACATTTGCCAATGCTAGACTTAACGGGCAAGTAGCTGGCCTGCTTTGGAACACCCAAGGCGATGATGCACAGCGTAAATACGACTATACCTACGATAATGCTGGCAGACTCACGGTGGCTACTTATAACGAGAAACAACACTTGGGCGATAATTGGGATCACAGCAAAATGGATTTCACGGTATCTGGTACTAGTGGGCAAATTACCTACGACCTCAATGGCAACCTGCTCACCCTGTTACAAAAAGGGGTGGTAGCTGGTACTGCTGCACCAATCACTATTGATGACCTGCGCTATAAGTATAATACCTTTAGTAACCAATTGCAAAGTGTTACCGACCAAATGACCACCCAAAACCTCAATGGCCAATTTGGTGATTTTAAAGATGGCAGCAATGCTGACACCCCCGACTATGTATATGATGCCAATGGCAACCTAGTGATAGACCTGAACAAAAATGTGCAAACCCTCAACGGCGGCACCTACGGCATTACCTATAATTTTTTGGACAAGCCAGAGCAGATACGCATTGTGGGTAAGGGCACTATTAAAATAGTGTACAGTGCCGATGGTGAAAAACTGCAGCGCAGCTTTATGCCAGAAAACGGCGGTACCAGCACCACAACTACCTATATCAACCAGTTTGTGTACCAAAGTACAGGTAGTGCTACCGACCAATTAGGCTTTATCAATTTTGAGGAAGGGCGTATTCGCTCTATGCAGGCTGTATCCCAAGGCAATGGTTATGATGCACTAATAGAAAACGGTAATATTAATTTGCCTAATGGGCAAATGGGCGCCTACGATTATTTTGTGCGCGACTACCAGCAGAATGTGCGCATGATACTGACTGAAGAAACCCATGTAAGCAGTAGCACCTGCACCATGGAAACAGCCCGTGCTAGTATAGAAGATGGGGTGTTTGGCCAAACGGGCAGTGCCAACGAGGTAGAGACCTCTCGTATTGCTACCCCTTCTGGCTGGTCGGGCAATACGACAGCTTTCGTAAGCCGTTTGGGGAATAGTGTCGGAGTCAACCTTGGGCCAAATACTTTACAAAAAGTAATGGCTGGCGACCAAGTAAATGCCACCGTTTTATACTACCACAATGCCAATGCTACTGCTGGTAGTAATAACCTGCTCAATAATATTTTGGGTAATCTATTGTCCACCATCAATGCTGGTAGTGGTAATATCGGCAACCTAGCCAAGGGTAATGGGGCAGCCATTACCAGTAACTTAAATTCCAGCCCCGCTTTTACAGGTCTAGTACAGCAAGCCAATGGCAGCACAGGGCCAAAAGCTTATTTAACAGTTTTGTTTTTCGATGAGCGGTTCAATTTTATAGCCGCTGCAGATGGCGGTGCTGCACAGCAGCAAGTGGCCGCTAGTGTGAGTAGTAATGGCGCACAATTGGTTTTGGCCAATATAAAGGCCCCTAAGAACGGCTATGCATATGTGTACGTGAGCAACCAGAGCGACCAGCCCGTGTATTTTGATAACTTGCAAGTGGGTATTACAGCAGGCAATATTATAGAAGAAAACCATTATTATGCCTATGGATTGAAGATAGCGGGCATCAGCAGTAAAAAACTGGGCGATAGTTTTGAAGGATTGCTAAAAAACAATAACCTTTACAACGACAAAGAGCTTTTTGATGATGGTGACCTAAGTTGGTATGATTACGGCTTTAGGAACTATGATCCACAAATCGGAAGATTCGTACAATTAGATCCTTTAACCGATAGCTACCCAGAATTAACACCTTACCAATATGCCAGTAATGATCCTATCACAAATATTGATATTGATGGATTAGAGGGAGGCGGAGCAGTGGGAGGGCCTGTTGCAGGGTACTTTACAGATTTAATGAGCGACATTAAATCTGCAAGTATAGATGTGATGAATATCAAAATTGCTGTAAAAGCAACTGACGCAACCCTAAAAGTGGCTAATGAAGGCAGCAAAGTGTTTACCACAGTTGCAGAATTTTCTAATATATTATATAGTATTTTAAGACGAGTAAAAGCTGTAGATGATACGAAACAGGTGGGTGCAGCAGTAGCTGGTGGAATTAATAAATTCCTTAGCTTTCAAAATGAAAAAAATAATGAAGTAGCTTATTTTGAATCAGGGGATGTTGTATCAACAACTACAGATTTTGATGTTGATACAGATGGAGATATATCAGATGTTCCCAAAAGTGAGATAATAAAAGATAAATTTCATCTTAATTCTGTTGCTTCAGGCCAACGGGTGAATCCATATTCATATAGTTATGATGTATTACCCGATGAACAAAAATATTTAGCGGCATTAAGGTCGCATGGAGTAAAAATAAGAGGTGTATTTGCTTTAGTTTATAAAGGAACTACTACTTTTGGTACTCATGAGGATACAGGTCCTGCCGGTCAATCAACTAATGGGGAAGGTTCTGTACATTTGGCCTCTGCTGCTGGAATAAAAGCAAATAAAAACGGTTCAGGAGGCGTTGATGATAATAGTGTTCAATTCTTTTATTTTAAGAATAGTGAGCAGCATTTCTATAAGGATAAAGGGAAGCCTTGGTATACTGGTGGTAGAAGTAAGCTTCCTACTCCAGAGCAAGTAAATCAACTTGGTCAATTCTTATTGGATAAATATAAATCTGAAGTAGACGGATTAAAAAATCATATGAATAAAAATGTTAAACATGTTAAAATTTATGACTAATAAATTATTATTATTATTAATCTTATTTATTGCTAATTGTTCCTACGCTAATGATAATTTTGAAGGTACATATTGTAAAGTAAATAATAAAATAAAAATTTATTTAAAGATCAAGAAAATAAATGATTCGCTATTTTATTTTGTTTTAAAAGATTATGACACAACTAATGAAGATTATAAGCAAAGATTAATAGTTGGTACGGTTATATGCTCTAAAAATAGATATAAATTATTTAATGCGGACTGTTACCCAGATTATAATTTTTCTTTTAGTAAAAAAAATATCAATACAATAAATATTGGTGATGAATATTTCAAAATGTATTTAACATTTAATGATATTAAAGGAGGATATATTAAGATATCTGATTCTGCTAATGTAAATTATGAGGAGTTTAAAGTCGTTATGATTTCCAATAATATAAATGCTGCTAAAACACCCTTTGAATCTCTCATATACGACTATCCAAGTAAATATTCCCAGTTTAAGAAAATTAAATTTTCTAAGGGTGAGAAAGTATATACGATTACAACTGTTGGCGGTTTCCATGGATCTAAACCACTTCCTTCTGATATGATTAGGTTTTCACTTATAGAAATACCCCGCCTTAAGTTAAGGGCTTGGATTAATGAAGATGAATTAGAAAATCGCTTCAATTGAATAATAAATTAACGCATCTTAATTGTGCTAGTTTGTAGCAGGGCAAGTAAGATGCGTTGACAGATTGGTGCTGGTGAGTTACTTTATTATACATTTTGAAAACATACTCGTTCTAAATTTTTATCAAGTGCTCTGTATCAATCCACCCTATTTGTGCCCTTTATTTGACTACTAATTTATAAGTAGTTAAACCCCTTTAGTTGCTAAATTATAATAAGGCTAAGTCTAACGGCGTGTTTTCATCCCCTTATTACATAATAATATCCAAGTTAATTACTCTGTAAATAAATGACTAAAGAGAAATTGTTGCCTGAAAAAGGGCATCATATGCATAATAAGGTTTTAAGCCTCTTTGGTATTTGTATTTTACAGAATGTTTAAATTGCCTATTATTATAAAACCTTATTTTATCAATCAACCAATTACTATGCGTTCATTGTTGTTTATAATTCCTCTCGCCGTTACCGTATTATCTTGTAAATCAGAAAAAAAGCAGCATGGCCCAAACGATAAAAAATATCAATTGGGGCTGCATATAGGTAATGAAGATACTATCAAATATTATTATACCATTAGCAACAACACTCAGACTATTCTTGAAGTTGATGGCAGGAAAATAGAGAACAGCAATACTACAGATGTTGGCTTACTGTACACTATTGTAAAAGATAGCATTGGAAATACAGCACTAACCATCGTATATGATAGTATTCATGTTCATGGCAATATGAACAATGTAGAAAAAGATTTGGACGCTGCTAATGCTGATAATTCCATAGACCCTATTGAGAAAATGCTTGGCAAAATAAAAGGCGCTAGATTGTTTGTCATCATGGCGCCAAGTGGTAAAATTCTTTCGATTAAAGGCTACGATGATATTAAGGCCAATATTTTACAAGGCCTCACATTTAAGGACAGCTATACGCAAAATACCTTGCAACAGCAACTCTCTAAATTAATTGGCGAGGGTTTTGTAAAATCTAACCTTGAACAGACTATCAATCTATTACCAGATTCAACAGTATATGTTGGGGATACCTGGAAAAGCTCCACTTCACAAGCAGGGGATATCAGCATGAAAATGTTAAATCAATTTACGGTAGAGAGTATAGACGATGATTTTGTTAAAATAAGTGTGGTTTCGAAAATATTAAGTGATAGTAGTAAAAGTAGTAAAGTGATGGGTTACGACATAACACCAAATTTAAAGGGGAATCAAATAGAGTATTTAGTCATCAATAAATTAACTGGCTTGGTCATCAATAGTACAATCAATAGTACCATTGAAGGAAATGTTCAAGCAATGGGAAGAGAGATACCAATCACCATCATTACAAAGAAAACGCTTGTACAAAAAAAGATATAAATATAATTGTGTAAAATAATTCAATTAAAGTATGAATTAAAAGTTACTAAATAAGACAGCGATTATAAAGCTCTATATTAACAACTAATACAACAAATGAAACAGTTATATATAAAGTTATTTACCCTAAAAAACCCTCAGATTGTTTTATAATTTTTCAACTAATTATTTTGTATCACATTCGTTTATTACATTTTTGCTCCTTCCCCCTTTAAACTGTCTGCCACCAGTATCGACCTCATACAACCAATCATAGGAATACCAATAAGGTAATAAATTTTAAAAATATGATTTTTTCCAATACTACATCATTTAGATGCTTTCTATGCCTTATTCTATTAAATGCATCTACTAAAATTTTCGCACAGCTAAAAAATTATCCTGATAGTGTAAATAAATATGCAATATATGTTGAGGATGAAATAGACAAATTAGATAAGAGCAAATTAACTACTAAACTAATATATAAAAAATTCCACTTTCTGAACTATACGAAAAAAAAATAAAAGTAAATGTTTACTTAAGTGGAAACATCGTTAGAAAGCTAGAATTTCCAACATTTGATGAAAGCTATACAACAGGCAGTAAACAAACATTTTACTTTGACAGCGTTGGTAAGCTAATTTGCAATTCTCATGAATATTCATCTGAACTTAGACACGCAATTTATGCATACCCTTATGTCATGATATATTCAAAAACTGGCAGTAAGATTAAACATAGCATCGTAGTAAAAGATGTTGAGGCTAATTATATTTTAGCAACTGATAAATTTATCGTAGACTATTATTTATCAAATTTTGAAAATATAAAATACACCACATTTGATGTATCAAGAAACACTTCAACAATATTAACAACTTTAACTGCTACAGATTTTCGTAAGAATCCCAGTTCGCAAGCAATTTTAATAAAAAAGTTGCCAAAAGGCTCTGAATTGCAATATTTGGATAGATCGCCTCAACAAGATTCTTTATTGGTGGGCAAAGAAAGGTGGATCTGGTTGAAGGTAAGGGATAACAAAAAACAAGAAGGTTGGATATGGGGACACCCGTCTATCGTAAAAGAATATTATTAACCTAACAAAGCCACACCCAAACAAGTGGTTTTGTTATGTTATAGATGTACTCCACTCAACTGGTCGTAGCTTGCCCTCTTCACACTTGGTGTAAGGCTTTACCTACGACTTTACCAAAAGCGTAGCATTTGCAACAATTACTGTATGTATATATAAATAATTTAATTGCGGATAATAAAATATTTTTTTCAATGGGCATGTATTTTATACTGAAATAAAATAATAACATAATCGAGTGGATTTTCTTTTTTAAATCATACTTTATCTCAAAGATTTTTTTAAAATCGATTGACTACTATCCATTATACCCTTTGTTCTAACCAACCGATCCGAATTTGTAAATATTTTTTTTTACTTCTTCATCCCTCTTTTATACTGTCTATCATCTTCTTCATCCTCATCCAGCTTCGCTTGTTTAGGCGCTGTTAGTTCGCTGTAAAGGGTTTCGGTAGGCTTTCCTATTAGCAGGTCATATTTTTGGTCTATCGTTAACTTAAAGCCCTCAAAATGCACCGTGTAGCTAAACAATCCTTCTTTGAATTTCTCGATGGCTGTTGTAGCGAGGTCTGCCGCCTTTCTTGCTTCCTTCAATGCTTGGATGTCTGGTTGCTTCACCGCCTGGCCATATGCTTCACGATTATGCTTGCTAAGCTTAATTTTAGCAGCCTGGTCATCGGCTTTCAAAGCCTTCAGCTTATCTTTAAATCGTTCGTTCAATTCTTCAATCGTATAACCACATTCCAACCTAGCTTTTAGGAGCATGTCGTTTAAGCGTATCAAGTCTTGCTCTGATTGCTGCAGCTCGAGCTCTGTTTGCTGCAAGTCGTTTTTTTTTCGTCAATCTGCTGATCTAACGCTGCCATCGCTTTACGGAAGTCACCATGTTCTAATCGTTCAGCTTTGGAGTTCACCTGCCCTCTTTCCATTTCTAAAGTTTCGGCAGTCAATGTTTGCACCTTCGACATATCTGCTCTACCAATGGTCACGATTTTCCCAGTGGTTTTATTTTGCCAGTCAAATACCAAATGTGCGTGATGGTTAATCTTCACATTTGTGTCGTCAAGTCGTACTCCTTCATCTCGATGGATATGTATTTGTATGAGGTTAATACGATACGCTTTATGTAATACATCACCTAGTCTACGCAAATCACCAATGGTTGTTTTTTAAAAGTATAAATAATTTGTCGCTACCTATCCTAGTATAGTTCCTTAGTACATTTTATAGATAGATTGTTAAAGCTTTTGAATACCTAGTCAAGGTAGTATTCTTACTTGTGAAACAAGTTCTTAAACAATTATTTCCTCTGGTTTTTAAAACAAAATAATATTTTATGTTATAAAATATTTGTGTGGATTTATCAAACAATTTACAAAGTAGCCCGAAGTCAATATTTTAACAAAGTTCTCACTAATAAGCAATATCTTTAAATGTCTTGGTTTTGTATCAATAGAATTTTCAATTCTTTATACTAATCATAAATCATAGAGTTTAACCTATCAATTATCAACTTAGCCTTTCTGTTGACTTTCAAAGCTCTTTGATTCGCTGTTTCAAAGCTGCGTCTTCCTTTCTTTATTGCATATGCTATTACTGGTAAAGTTACAGTACCTTTTCCAAGCGCCTTTTGATAAATGCTTACCCAATTTGCTAATAGGTAAGAATTGGATAACCCGTACTTTTTTACTAAGTATTTGGGTGAGTTATTTTGATAAACCACCAGTAAGACGAATTTTTCTTTACGTGCATCTGTAACATTAAATTGTTCGATATTCTTCTTTCCCATATAGGTTCTTTTTCCTCAAATCCGCACAACAACCACCTTATCCGCCACACGCACATCCAATCCAAAAAAACGCCTATACAGGCTAATCAACTTGTTCATATGCATCTATTTTATAGTCTCAAATATACTAAAATAATAGCACAAAATACTAAATATATTAGTATTTATTTTCCACAGCAATAACCATTATTTTCCTACGCATTCCCCAAATAACAAGCATTTCGCATAATCAGCTTCCCAAAAAACAATCCCCCAATCCCTTAACTTTTTTTGGCAATACCCAATTTTTATCGCAACATTTGCTAAATAGTTTAGTATTTATGTACCTCAATTGCAAATCCTTCTACAGCTTCCGCTACGGCACTATTCCCACTAAGGAACTGGTAGATATGGCCATTGAGCGGGGAATTACGGCTTTGGCGCTCACCAATATCAATGCTACCTGCGATGCATGGGATTTTGTGAAGCTTTGCCAAGAAGCGGGTATCAAGCCCATCCTCGGTGCTGAAATCCGTAATGGCGATGATGTATTATACATCCTATTGGCTGCCAATAATACTGGCCTTCAATGGCTGCACCAGTTTTTGTCTACGCACCTCATGGCAAAAGCAGCTTTCCCTTTGCCAACTGAAAACCCTGTCTTTTTCAATACCCTTAATGATGGCTTTGTTATCTATCCTTTGGGCACTAAAGCCTTGCTCGATTTACTACCCCATGAACGGATTGGCGTACTGCCTTGGGAAGTGGGCAATCTTACCATGCTCGATTGGAAATCGCACCAAGATAAGTTTGTAGTGAGGCAACCTGTCACGTTTCAAAACAAAACCTATTTCAACCTACATCGTCTGCTGCGAGCAATTGCTAATAACTGCCTATTATCCAAATTACCCATTACCTCTCAGGCGTCCGAAAAGGAAACCTTCGTTCCCCCTGCGGCCATCATCCAAGCTTTTAGGCAATATCCTTTCATCATTACCAATACCTACAAGCTAATGGAAGCTTGTTCCATCCACATGGATTTTAAAACCGACAAAAACAAGAAATTCTATACCGCCTCTAAAGAGGATGATCGAATATTATTAGCCAAACTGGCTAAAGATGGTTTCTTAAAGCGCTATGGTAAGAAGAACACAGTGGCATTGGAACGGATGCAGAAAGAACTAAAAATCATTAACGACCTTGGTTTTAACGCCTATTTCTTAATCAATAACGATATTGTGCAGTATGCCGTGTCCCGTGGTTTCTACCACGTTGGGCGTGGTAGCGGTGCTAATTCTATTGTGGCTTTCTGCTTGGGTATTACGGATGTTGACCCGATTGAGTTGAACCTCTATTTTGAACGCTTCTTAAATCCCGAACGTACGTCACCGCCCGACTTTGACATCGATTTTAGCTATACCGATAGGGATGATGTGATGGACTATATCTTTAAGCGCCATGGTAAAGACCATGTGGCTTTGTGTGGTTCTATTTCTACCTTTAAGCACGATGCAGTCATCCATGAACTAGGCAAAGTCTTTGGCTTGCCCGAAGAAGAAATCAAGCAAGTACAGCGTTTAGCACAGCCTCAAGATAAAATCCACCAACTCATTTTCCAATACGGTAGCTTGCTGCGTGGCTTCCCTAATATCATGTCTATCCATCCTTGCGGCATGTTAATTACAGAAGAAAAAATAACCAATTATGCCACTTGCTTTTTGCCGCCTAAAGGCTTTACAGGGGTGCAGATGGATATGTTTATTGCGGAAGATATTGGTATCAATAAGTTCGATATCCTCAGCCAGCGTGGGCTTGGTCACATCAAGGAATGCTTGCAGCTTATTAAAGACAATAAGGGCATCGAGGTAGACATCCACGATATCAACAAGTTCAAAAAGGATGAGAAAATCAAACACCAAATCCGAGAAGCTGATACCATTGGTTGCTTTTATATCGAGTCGCCCGCTATGCGTAGCTTACTGAAAAAATTAAAGTGCGACGATTATATTACCCTAGTAGCGGCCAGTAGTATCATCCGCCCTGGCGTGGCGCAGTCGGGCATGATGCGGGAATACATTACCCGGTACCACAATCCGCAATCGGTACAATACCTACATCCTTTGTTTCAAGAACACCTCTCTGAAACCTTCGGTGTGATGGTGTTTCAAGAAGATGTCATTAAGATAGGTCACTACTTTGCTGGCTTAACGCTTGGCGAAGCGGATGTGTTGAGAAGGGCCATGAGTGGCAAATACAAGAACAACAATAAGTTCATCATGATTAAGGAGAAGTTCTTGGCCAATTGTAAATCAATGGGATATCCCGATGCCTTGGCTACAGAAGTGTGGCGACAAATGGAAAGCTTTGCGGGCTATAGTTTTAGCAAAGCCCACTCGGCCAGCTTTGCGGTAGAAAGTTATATGAGCTTGTACTTGAAAACCTATTTTCCGAAAGAGTTCATGGTGGCGGTGATCAATAATTTTGGCGGCTTCTATTCTCGAGAACTCTATTTTTTAGAACTGCTAAAAACAGGTGGGGAAATTCATCCGCCTTGCGTTAACCGTAGTGACAATTACACCAACATTCATGGTAATGAAGTCTATGTTGGTTTTATCCATATCAAAAAACTACAGTCTAAACTCGTAGAAACCATACTAGAGGAAAGAACCCAAAACGGCGACTATCTGCACTTACAAGATTTTATTGAGCGTACCAATATTGGTATCGAACAATTGAATGTCCTCATCAGCGTGGGGGCATTTGGCTTTACAGGCAAGTCCAAAAAACGCTTGCTTTGGGAAGCGAACTTTTTACAGAAAAAACACTTACCGCAAGCGGCAGGTGCAGTACCTCTATTTATCGAAAAGCCATTAGAATTTGAACTACCTGAACTGGTAGACCTGCATTTAGATGACCTCTACGACCAAATGGAAATCTTAGGCTTCACCTTATCTAATCCTTTTGAATTGGTAGACGATGACCCTAGTAAATATATACCTGCTAAAGCATTGCAAGCATACATTGGTAAGCAGGTCACTTGCTTGGCGTATTTCATCGCCCACAAGCATGTCACCACCAAAAACAGCAACAGCATGTACTTTGGCACTTTTGTAGACAGTGAACTCAACTGGATTGATACCGTCCACTTTCCTGAAGTGGCTCAAAAATATCCTTTAAACAATAGTGGTTTTTACCGCATCACAGGCAAGGTCGTGGACGACTTTGGTGCTTACAGTATCGAGGTCAGTAGAATGTATAAAATAGGCTATAAAAAACGCAGCTACGAAAACTTGGGCTAAATGTTATTAAAGGAAGGCAGACATATTACACATATGGATTTAGACACATTTTTTGTGTCTGTTGAACATTTGCGTAATCCCAAACTAATTGGTAAGCCAGTATTGATTGGTGGCATGAGTGACCGTGGTGTGGTAGCCTCTTGCAGTTATGAAGCAAGAAAATTCGGCATCCACAGTGGCATGCCTATGCGGGCAGCTTTGCGTTTATGTTCGCATGCGGTCATCGTTAAAAGCGATTATGAAGCCTACAGTAAATACTCTCGTTTAGTTACTGATATCATTGGCGATAAAGTACCCATGTTTGAGAAAGCAAGCATCGATGAATTTTACCTTGACCTTACTGGTATGGATAAATTCTTTGGCTGTATGAAGTTCAGCGAAGAACTCAAAAAGAGTGTAGCTAAAGAAAGTGGCTTAACCATTTCTTATGGGCTTGCTTCCAACAAGTTGATAAGCAAAGTCGCTACTAATGAAGTGAAGCCCAATGGCCAGATTGAAATACCATTTGGGTATGAGAAAAGTTACTTAGCGCCATTGAGCATTATGAAAATGCCAGGCATCGGTAAAGAAACGGGCTATAAACTCTTAAAAATGGGTGTTGAAACGGTGAAACGTCTGAGTGAAATTCCCATGCCCATGTTGTTTAACCTCTTAGGCAAAAATGGTATCGAACTCCACAAAAAAGCCAATGGCTTAGACGAATCACCAGTCATTCCCTTTCGGGAACAAAAGTCAATAAGTACCGAACAAACCTTTGAAACCGATACCATCGACATCCAATTTATTAACCGTGAATTGGTGCGCATGACAGAATCCATTGCCTTCGAACTCCGTTCTCAAAACAGGCTCACAGGCTGCATTGCAGTCAAGCTGCGTTATAGCGATTTTCAAACCGAGCAAAAGCAACAGTCTATCGATTATACCGCATCTGATACGGTATTAATACAAAAAGTAAAAGAGCTATTCGCAAAACTTTACACCAAACGGCAACTCATCAGATTAGTCGGTGTCCGCTTTTCCGATTTAATACAAGGCACACACCAAATCAGCATCTTCGATGATACCCAAGAAGCCATCAAACTCCACCAAGCAATAGACAGTGTCAAAAAGCAATTTGGTGAAAACCTATTAATGAGCGCCGCAGGATACAAAGGGCCTACCAAATCGAAAACAGCATGTAAATAATATTATTATTTTATGTAAGTAGTAATCATCGTCTGTTTCATTTATTTTAAAAATCCTCTGGTTGCTTTATATTTTGTGTCCTATGCAAATTGTTGCTTTGATTAAATGGAAAAATTTAAAGTGTATGAAAGATGCATATAAAAAGAGGGTATAGACATACCCTCTTTGCAACTAGAAAAACAAACCCCTGCTTATGATTAAAAATATTATTGAATTAATAGCTTTTGTGTAGTGCTATTGCCTTTTTTTGTTGTCACTCTTACTAAATAAGTTCCACTTGGCTTAGAAGCAATGCTTATTTGTCTTAATAAACCTGTTCCATTATCAATAGCTACAGTGGCCCCTAAATCACTAAATATAGTTACGGTAGCCTCTTCCATTCCAACAGGTAATTGAACTGTAACTTTATTGTGGGCAGGATTAGGAAAAATGCTTATTTTAGAGGCGTTGAGTTCATCAAAATTAGTATTTGTCGAGGCAATAGCATTATCGTTTGAGAATGTACCACTATTGGTACTACAAGAATCGCTTATAGTCCATATTTCACCGTTTGCTTTTATTGCATAGGCGTTAATTGTACTTATTAGCGTTAAATCTGTAAAAGTGCCATCGGTAGTAAAAACGCGTTGCCATCTATCTGTTGTTCTATTGTAACCCCAAATATTATTATCGCTACCAATTGTTGCAACAGCGCCATCCAAAGAACAACTTATTTTCGTACCAATACCTCTCGTATTTATCAATGTATCACCGTCGAAATGCCATATCTTATTGTTCATATCAATAAACCAAATGTCGCCATATCTATCTATTGATAATTCTTTTGCATTTGTAGTCGCAGTCAAATCCCACAAACCAGTTGCTGTATTAAAGGTATAAATGTTGTTATCAATTCCTATAATTGCAATTTTTTGACGGTCATTTACATAATCCGCCGATTCTTCTGTAGATCCTCCGATAGCTATTTTTTGGGCCAAGCCTGGTATATTCTGCCAATTATTGCTGCTGTCTAGCATATATACTTTGTTATCAACCCCAATATGCCATGGTGTACCGTCTTCTTCCACAGCAATATCTATAGCTTTACCACCTAAACTTATTTTTGCATGATTACTATCTAAAGTATTAACTGAACCATCCAATCCAATAAAGTATGGATTATCAAATATATTTGAAGTAAACTTTTTTGTAGAATATGGCAGAGTTCTAACGGTGCATGATATGACTGGCAGATAATTTATATCAGAATCACCTGCTATATCGTAAATATTTCCATTTAAAGAATCTACATTTCTTGCAAGATTGGTTGTTGTATTAATATTTGTAGAAGAATCTAAATAATTAGAAGAAGGTTCTAAAATACTAGAGGTATTATCACTTATTGTTGGCTTTATACCATAGTTAGCACCTAAATAACTAAACCATTCAGTAGGTTCGTCAGTTGTTATCCACCTAAAGGCCCAACCATTATTTTGGCGAACATTTAAAATATTGGCTTCTAAAAAATCTCTATTCCATCTCAAATCGTTACGATCTGATCTTGTTTTGTATTCTGCACAGTCTTTATCTAGTTTTGTTGCATTTTCTGGTTTTATGTTAAAATTAGCGTAATATGTTGAGTATGGGAAACAGCACGCACCATTTCCAGCGAAATTTCTTCCAATTGGAATGTCGCCGGGGGGATAATATGCTGTTGGAAGAGCGTGCTGTATGCCCAATTTCAAGTTTTTATAGGTTCTTGCCAATTGGTTTATTTCAAAATATCTACATTCAGGTTTTTTGTCTAAAAGTGACCCTTCTTTTACATGAACTTCCATTGTTAAAAACCATGGCTTTTTTATCATAGCAGCTACACAAGCCTCAATATTGAAATATTCTGCTGCTCTAGAGAAAAAATAAGGAACGATATTATAACGCGTCATATCGGAATTAGCTATCCCCGAGATTTTTTCAAATCTTTTAAAATTAAATATATTGTTATTCCTTTCTTTACCATCTAACATATCCAATGCATTTATTTTAAATATAACCCAACTACGCCAATTAATGTTAATATGAAATGCAGTAACTGTTTCGCTTTGTGCTCTATCTAATACTCGAATACAAGCTGCTAATGCAGTCGGATCTTTAATATCCAAAGCAAGTATAGGGTAACAATCTATCGGGTAGTCAAGTAGTCCAACGCGGTTAGCACTAGCAGCATACTCATACATAATGCATTCTGCAAGAGCCAATAGACTAACTACTGCGTTATTAGAGCCAGTACCTTCATTGGTTTTTTTTATCGGCTCTACTCCACCATTTAGCCAAACATTTGCTTTTTGTCTTGTATCATAAAAACGATTTAATATTGTATTCCAAGATTTAGAATTGACTTTAAAATTATTATAATTACTTGCAGCTTTATGAGGGATTGGATCAAAATTTGGATCTAATATTCTTCCAACTGTTTCATCGTGCATTAGAATTGGTACCTGATCTTTTGTAAGCCGTATATCCATTTCTACCATCTCTACACCTTTTCTATCATTTAGTTTAAATGTTTGAAAAAAACTGCCAACAGTGTTTTCCGCCCTATAATAATTTCCATCATCGCGCCATGGGTTTTCACCGCCAGAATTAACCCCCCAAAGTCCTCTGTGAGCACTCACTATTACTCTTTTTTCACCGCCATTCAAAGGATCATTTGGATTCCAAGATGATAAATAACCCATTACTTCTTTTTGTCTTTGATTCAGGTAAATGCCATTCTTCCAAGTGCTGTAGCGAGGATCTTTTGTATTAATTTGAGCGTTACACAAAATAGTAGCTGTTAAAAAATACGAGAAAACTATTATTTTTTTCATTTTATTATTGTTAATATGTTATGTAAAAAGGGTTAAGCATAGGATAAATGAAATCAAATTTTAAAATGGTATCATTGAAAACCTTCCTCCTCGAAGGTGATTGATTTTAAGATGTTTATAATTTTATTTTATTTAATGAGTTTCAAGCGTTTTTGTAGAAATGCTAGTGTTAATAAATTATTATAGACTTTCTTTTGTACATTAACATATTTTATTTTCTGTAAACAAATAACTCACCCATCAATAAGGGCATGTAATTTTTAAACCATTGCTTGGCTCTCACTTCATTTAAAAAATAAGGTTCTCTATGATCTATTGTATGGCTTAATTCATTTTCATGTCCCGGAATAACTAGGATTGGTTTAAAACCAGTTATTAATCTTGACAGTTCCAATGACCAACAGTTGGGAAATAAAACATCTATTTTTTGCGAAAAATTTAATGAATCGATCCAATTGAAATCGCTGGTATCATATTGGTCGCCAGTATGGGCAATTGTTTTGCCAGCTACTGTAACCACATACATATTGTTAGTAACAGAGTATTTTGTTTTAGTATTTGTTTGGTGGCCAGGTAAAGCAGAAAATACCAAAGCATTATTATTTGATAATGCTAAGCGATAAATATTTGTTATACTTCTTTTTGGATGATATACTTTATTATAAAACGGCTTTTCAATCCAAACACTATCAGGTGCAACTACTTTTTTATGTTGTTTAATAGCTTCTTCGGCTACCCAATCATCAGCATGGTCGGGATGTAAATGGCTAACAAAAAAAACATCTATTTTTTCAATGATGGCTTTGGTGAGCGAATCACTCATGGCAAAATTTCTTACTCCAACAGACGAACCTCTCACAAAATCAAATGCTAATGTGATTTTATCTGATTTAACAATGAAACCATGGTTATATAGCTTATAAATAAAGATTTCACTTTTTGGGGGCTTGATGTCAAGCCTCTTAAGTACGCTTTTCATTTGCACTTCATAAAATTGCTGTACTGCTGTTAATTGTGCAGCATTGGGATTGTTCATAAGTTGGTCGTACAGAGCAAATGCTATTGCTCGATTACTATTATTGGTTATAAGAGGCTTGTGTTTTTGTATAACTTTTATAATATAGGTTATGGTATTTTCTGCTACCGCATTTTGCATACTTAAAGTATCGTTCCAATAATTAATGTCGCTATTGATTATAGGCTTCTGTGCTTTACAGTCGGTCCAGATAAGTAATAAAAACAATATTAATCGATACATCCTTGAAGCCATAGGTGCGAAGTTTTTCAAAAAAATAAGGGCTACTTTTCGATAGCCCTTATTCTTATGATTAAAAATTTAAAATGGTTCTAGCATAGAAAGATCTTGGTAATACTGGGCGGCCTATAAAGTATTTTTGGTTATTTAATTGCGTAGTTCCAGCTGTAAAGTTGCCTTCTGTTATACCATCATTATCGAATAAATTGAAAATGCCGACGTTAAAAGAAACGGTTTCTTTTTTTGCACCTTTTAGTGTGTACGATACATCAATTTTCGATAAATTATAAGGGGCAAAGGATGTAGTATTGGCGTCATCTGCAAACCTTCTACCATTGTAAAAATTATTGAAACGGAATGCAAAACCACCAGCTTTATATTCAAGCGTTGCATCATTCATAAAATTAGGCCTTCTCGAAACTGTATTGCCTACTAGGGCTGGTGTTTGATCAAAATTTGTATACGTAGAATTAATATAAGAGAGAGTGGTGTATAAATTGAAATTTTTTGATAATTTGTAATTTAAAAATCCTTCAATTCCATAGGCTTTACTACCCGTAATATATGTAACTTGGTTGACCACTCCGCCAGTTAGTACATAAGCTACGCTTCTCCTGTTGTCCAGCATTTCATAGTATGCCGATAGAGATGCATTAACATTTTTAGAATAATGCTTGATACCAATTTCTGCTTGTTTAATTTTTTCTGTAGTTAAAGTGGGATATTGCGGAACATTGTTTGAATAAACCACAGCATAGCTTCTTAATTCAGGGAAGTAATAGCCTCTTGAGAAATTACCATAAATAGCAAATTGGTTAGAGAGCTTGTAATTGGATGCTAATGAAAGTGCCCAATCAGAAGCATTCAAGTCAAATCTATCGTAAACACCATTACCCCATGTTACTTTTATACCATCCGCATTGGTTATGGTTGCTTTTTTTTCGCTTGATACATTTGCGGTTTGTCCTTCAACTCTTAATCCTACATCAACTCTTAGTTTTTGCCCGATACGTACTTCATTGGTTAAAAAGGCCGCCTTTTTAATACTGCTTAAGTATTTATTTACGTATTGAGGTGCTGTGGTTACTCCATCAACAGTATAAGCTTTTTTTACGCCCAATGCATCAGTGTAATTAAGGTTCAAAATCCTTGCCTTATCATTAAATTCACTTAAATAATTGATTTGAAAATTAAAATCGCCAGCATTGGTGTTAGAAAAGTATCCCCCTATTGTTAATGTTTGATTGACAGACTTACCAGTAAAATCTTTTGTTAATGAGAATTGTGTTGCGAAATCGTTTACTGGGCGAATGCGATCAGTCATATTGTTTTCTAAAACAAGTGCATTGTTATTAAGGGTGGTACCGTCGCCTGCATAGGTATAATTAAAAGCAGTAATTGTACTACCTAATTTAACAGTTGCAAAATTGCCTTGAGGGGCAGGATTAACACCAGAGCCAGAAAGATTGAAAAAATTAAACTCGTGATAATAATTGGCTGCTTTAGCTTTAAAATCAAATTTTAAGTCATTTAAAAAAGTATGTTTATAATCTACCATTAAGTAGCCACCTTTTGTAAATACACCATTAGCCCCTTTGCTTTGATAAACGCCATTAGGGGTCTTGACAGTTAAATTATCTACATCTTTAGTTTCTAAAGTGTAAATGGTTTTACCATCCCAGCCTTGTGGTCTGTGAAAAGTACTATCGATAGGATAAGGCAAATAATACTGTGCTTTGTCATTAATGTATTGGCCATATAAAGTAAATACGTCTCCGTTATCCAAAATCTTTTTTAGGTTTCCACGCAACTGATAGCCTTGAGTTGGTAAGCCAAATACCACTGGTCCATTATCATATCTGTAAGTACCCGCAAGTGAATAATAGGCATTTTTACCTGTTGGTCCGCTTATTTGAAAATCGAATTGTGATTTACCAGGTGTAGCAAATTCACTTTGTACCGTTGTTTTTTGAACATCAGTACCTGTTTTACTAATAATATTTATTAGACCTACAACCGAACCTGAACCATATAAATTAGAAACTCCACCAAGTGCAGTCTCTATTTTAGCTATATTCAAATCGTTTCTATAATATACGTCGGTTGCAGATGAGTTTAAGCCAGCAGTACCTAATACTGGCATGCCATCAATGTGAATAGGCGTAAGTATATACTGACCCCCTGTAGGCAAACCACGCACATAAACATTCGCAGCAACAGCACCGCCACTATTTTCAGTAATGATACCAGGAATACCTCTTAATATATCAGCATTGCTATTAAACTTTTTTGATTCAATGGTTTCTGCATTAAGAGAAGTGATTGACATAGGAGTTTCAAACTGCGTTCTTTTTGTATTGGTTGCAGTTGTAACAATTTCTGTTAAATCTGCAGCAGTTTGTTTTAATCTTATCAATAAAGAGTTTTCGTTGCCTTCCTTTAGTTTAAAAGCGTTCACATATCCCGTTTCGTAGCCAATATAGCTAAAGGTAAAGTTGTAAGTGCTGCCAACTTGTAATGTGCTAATTGAAAAAAAACCCTTTTCGTTAGTAGTAGCTGATACTGATTTTTTGGTAGCCAAATTAGTGGCTGTAACTGAAACCCCATTTAAAGGTTCGTTACTTTCTGTTTGCACTAAACCTTTAATACTTGCTGTGTTTTGTGCAACAGCCGGCTCTATGGCAAATAAGCTAATGAGCCATACTAAAGCTAGGGTTAATAAGCGGTTGACTGATTTTTGTTTTTTCATTTTTACGTGCTATTTGTTTTGATGTTTTGATAATAGTTTAGCAGTACGCCATTTTAAGGTGCGTTTCACATGTGGTAGCATGTGCCTAATTGTTATGTATTTGTTTTATTTTTTTATTTCAAAACCAGTAATGGTTTTGGTCACAGTTAGCCCATTTAGTAAAGCAATATTGTTTATAATGGTTCCTACTTCTTCATTACTATTAAACTTGCCTGTAAACTTCATATTTGCAAGTTCAGTTGCGTTGTAAGTAATCGTTATTTTATACTGTTTTTGTAAGCTAGTAAATACTTCTGGTAAGCTTGATTGGTTGAAATTCAACAACCCATCATTTGTAGCCAACAATTGTTTTTCAATTTTCTTATCGCTGTCTTTCAATTTAAATGTAGACAGTGCAGCTGCATAAGTAGCTTTATTAACCTGAATTTGTTCACCTGGTAATAGATATTGGGTATTGAAAGCATAGTTACCAGTAGCCGCTTTACTAATCATTACTTTGCCAGTAAATAGCTGCACTGTAATATTATTGCTTTGCTGCTCTGCCATAATAGTAAACGAAGTACCAAGGGCTGTGGTGCTAATACCATCGGTAGTTACCACAAATGGTTTGGTTTTATCTTTTGCTACTTTAAAAAAGGCTGTACCTACTAAAAATAACTGCCTTTTATGGCTGCGAAACGGTTGGGCATATTGTAAGGTACTTTTTGGAAAGAGATTTACTGATGAACCATCTTCTAAAGCAACCAATATTGCTTTGTTGGTAGTATTGTTTATCGTTTTTAAAGTATTTATTGCACTGTCCATTTGTACTTGCTGCTGTACTATATTATTGCCAGCTGTTGATGGGTTGTTATTACGGTTATATTGTAAGGTGGTAAAAATCACTAGCCCTATAATTGAGGCTGCGGCAGCGTATTTAAACCAAATGAGACTGATTGCTCTAGTTTGTCTTTTTGCTATTTCTTTTTCTATACCTAATAATATTTTCTGTGATGTAGCTTCATCTAATTTACTACCACCTTCATCGCCCAATAAGTTTTGAATGCTGATATACTTTTCTAGTTCCTCTGGATGTGTGTGGAAATAAGCTTGTACTTGCACCGCCTCTTCTGCGGTACATTGGTTTCTTAAAAATTGTTGAATAAGCTGTTCTGAAACTTCTTTCATTTAAAATAGATGACTTATGAATGATTCGGATAACTAAGCAAATACCCCTACTCGTTAACAATTTGTTTATATTGGGCAGGGTATTATTTATTAATTGCTGATAGAATGATAGATAAAGCTGCAACTTGCCTAATCACTTTTAGGGCTTTAGAAATTTGATTTTCTACTGTTTTTGGAGATATGCTCAATTGCTCGGCAATTTCATTATAGGAAAGGTTTTCCTCTCTGCTTAATTTGAAAATCTTTTTACAAATGGGCGGCAAGCCTTCTATAGCAGAATATATTTTGTTTTTTAGTTCTTTTTCCAAAGATGGGTCGCTTGAAAAAATAGTAGGTGCTTGTGCAACAACTTGATTGATTACTTTTCTTTCTATGGCTTTTTTGCGAAGCGTATCTATTAAAATGCTTCTTGTAATTCTAGCCAATTGAACATCAATCGTAAATACTTCAGATAATTTTTCTCTGCTTTCCCAAAGTTTTATAAAAGCCTGTTGCACTACCTCTTCCGCAATATCTGTAGAAGCTGTTTGCTTTAACACAAAGAAATAAAAACGCTCGTGGTATTTGTAATATACCTCGGTAAATACGAATTTATTGCCCGCCTTTATTTCAGCAACAATATGCACGATTATAAGGTAAGAATTGATTTAATAATGCAAGTTGTTGCATTTTAAGTGGATTCTAAAATTAATATAACGTTAAGTGAAGATTATTGATAAAAAGGTGTGCTGAATTTATTTTTAAACGAACACACATATCCAAATCAACATCAATCTGTAAAAGCTAAAACTAAGCAACCTCCAACGCAGGCAAATCCTCATAGTCAAAAGCTTTGGTAGGCTCCAAAGCCTCTCTAAAATCTTTAGCTATCGGATAGGCTGACATCGCTTCACTTGGAAATTGCGACGTAGCTATTTCTATAATGCGTTCCTCACTTAAATCTTCCAATAGCCACTCGTAAGCCAAATCCTCATTCAATATCGTAGGCATTCTTTTCTTCATATTGTGTACTTGTTCCATCAGCTGATTGGCTTTAGTCGTCACAATAGATACCGTATCCACAGTTTCTCCAGTTGCCTTATCTGTCCATGTCTGCCATATCCCCGCCATGTAGAAATAGTGGTTGTCCTTTACAGTAATATGGTACGGGTATTTAACAGCAGTTTTTAAAGGTTGTCCAGTTCGCTTATTCTTCGGAAAAACATGCCTCCACTCAAAAAAGCCTGTTGACAATACCAAACATCTTCGTTCTAAAGCAGCTTGTCTATAAATTTTATTTGGAAAAAGCAATTCTTCCCCAACCGCATTTAATGTAATCATTGGTGTTTTAAACACACCGTTATTGTCTTTAAAGCCCATTCGCATTTTTAAAGCATCTTCTCGGGTTCTAATATAACTTGGTATAAAACCCCATTCCATTTCAACAATATCAAAATCTACAGCGCCATTGATGCGCTTTAATACAGGTACATTGCCGTAATCAAAACCATGATGTAAATCGCGGTTTAAAAAGTCATACTTGGCCACAGCCTTTTCCAACTGCTTTAGCCTAATAAATTCAGCCCTTGTTACTTTCACACCATTGTAATAGCACATCCTTAGTCCTTTTGTTTTTTTAAAAGATAGTCTTCAATCATCTCGCCAACCCCTTCTGCTTCTTTCTGCCGTCCTTCTGGAATGGACGTCCAAAATTTACCAAGCTCAAAGTTCGTGGCTCTAGTCAACACCAATGGTGGTCGCTTGCTGCTAAACACGGCTTTGTAAGCAATAGTCTTACCTATGGTAAAACGTTCTACAGCAATGGTTGTAGCGCCATAAGTGAGTTCAAACTTATCTTCTACCATACGATTACTCAATTATCTTTTGCAAGAATAAAATTACTTATCATGGCCACCACATGGTCATCAACAGTCAATCCAAGTCCTACATCCATTTTACTCAATTCAAAGCCTTCATAGCCAGGCACCAACCTACAAACATAGCCTTCCGCATCAAACACTTCATAATTCACCGCCCGCTCTAGCAGAACCTCCTTTACCAAATATTTACCCACTTGCCATGTCGTTTCCATACCACTAAAATAAATAAATTAGCCTTGGTTTCTAGTAAATAAATATTGTTGTAATTTGGCTAAAGCCTAAGCTGGACTAACATGTAATGTCCAACATTTAGCCTAGCAAAAAACCGTTGTGTATCAGAAAAAAGCAAAATTTTGCACAGATAAACTAATAAAACAACGCAATGAACAAATATTCAAATATTGCCACGCTTTTTGTGGCTTTCATTATGGCTTTAACGTCATGTAAAAAGGAAGAAAATATAACTACCTCAAATGACAGTTACTATATTAAGTATGCAATAATAGGAAATGGAACTTACATCTATTTTAGTGATTTTTCTGTCAATTCAGCCCAAGGTCTTGTATCTTATAGTGGATATCAATACCAAACTTGGACTCAAACATATGGGCCAGTAAAAAAAGGGTTTAGTGCCTCTGTATCAGTACAAAGCCCATACGTCACAGTTGAGATATATGTTTCTAAAAATAATGGCCCATGGGCAGTAATGGCATCCAAAACTGGAGATTATTCATTGTCTTCAACCACTTCTCAGTCATATACAATAAATTTTTAGGGTCAGTTCTTCTCCGAATAGGTTAAATTTATTGTAGTTCATACAAATCTTGTAAAGAAACAGTAGATACCTCCTTTAACGCCAGTTTCCCAATCTCTGTACTTCAGTGCCTCAGTGGCTAGATTTTTTATTCCCTTAGAAATAATTTATCATTTATTTTTGAAAAATAACGTATTTAACGCCCCGAGCATGAATTTTGGCATGATCCCATACGACACCCTTACTTTCACCGATGTTGAACTACCTGTCGTAGATAATAGCAAAGTACTTGGGAATAAAAAAGCCACTCATCCTGCCATTTACGTAGGCCTCAGTAAATGGGGGGACGAAGAGTGGAAAATACCGCTAAACGCCCCTAAAACAAAAGATAAAGACATGCTAGCCCTATACGCTAGTCATTTCAATACAGTAGAACTCAATGCGACGCATTACCGCATATTCGATGATGCCTATATTACTAAATGGGCGCAACAGTCTAACAACAACGCCTTTAAGTTTTGTCCAAAAATGTTTAATGGCATCACCCACAGGGGTAGTTTGGCAAACAAAGAAGAATTGACTTACCAGTTCTTATCTAGCCTCGATGGTTTTGGCAACCAATTAGGGCCAGTATTCATACAACTAAGCGAATCCTTTTCGCCGTCTCGTATCAACGAGCTGCTAGACTTTCTAAAATTCCTACCAAAAAACATACAGTTTTTTATAGAATTAAGAAGCCGACATTGGTATCCTTTGCAAGAAAAATACCGCAATTTCTTAAATCAATTATATCTGCTTAATATAGGTTTAGTCATAACCGATACACCTGGAATTAGATATCCTGCACACATGCTACTCACCATCCCAAAATTATTTGTGCGTTTTGTGGGCATCGGCAATACAGAATTAGATAATCAACGCCTTGCCAACTGGCAAACTATTCTTACAGAGTGGTACGCCCAAGGCTTAGAAGAAGCTTATTTTTTCTTGCATCTACATAATGAAGCTGATGCCATTCAAGAAGCCAAAGAAGTACAACAAAACTTCGCTGCAATACTTAAATAGCCGTTAGGTAATACGTGTTCTAACGTACCAATTCAAACCGCCTTTTACAATTACTTTTCTTTTTGTAACCATCGTCAATAATCCTCTTCAGCCCCATAGGCGTCGCACCCTGCATCAGTAGAATCTTTATTGTGCTTTTACCGTAGCGTAATAATCACTAGTCAACTATCGCCCATCGTCTATCGTCGCCATCTCGGTCAGCTATCGCCCATCGTCTATCGTCGCCATCTCGGTTGTCGGTCAACGGTTAACGGTCGTCCATAGTCTCTCAACCGCCCCCGCCAAAGGTCCCTACCCAACCTTACAAACCAACCCCTGCGTAGCCACCTTTGGCGCGCACAGCAGCAGCAAGTCACAGTACTACTCGTGCCTCCTAGCTAGTGCCTCGCACCTGCCTTTCCCTACGCTGCTAATTATTATTGGCGTGGCTTCGCCACCAGTCTACAGTTGCTAGTCCACTGCGTTCCCTTAGCAAGATGCTGCCCACGCCGCAGAGCCCACGCACAGCAAGGTAAAGCGGTGTTCGGTCTGCCGTCGTCGGCAAGTAGATGCGCCATACCAGCAAGGCCGTGGCAATATGGTTGTTATGTCCCTTGTATGGTATTGCCACCCCCTTGCTGCCCTGCGGGCTGCTAAGGCAGGTATGTCACACTACTTGCAGCTCCTAGGCGTCCCTCACGGCAGCTACCTGTGTCCTACAATACAGTAGCCCTAATCCCAATCCCCCTTCGGGGGTTGGGAGGCTACTATTTTGTAGTCCCCCCGCTGCCCATAATTTTTGCGGGCCTTGCGGCCACCATCGGCTGCGTGTTTGTCATGCTTTTTGTAAAAAAACAAAAAGACACGCCAAACACTTGCGTGATACGTTGCTGCCAAATGCCCCTGCGGTGCGCTCTTTGTCAGCACCTCTGGTGGCGCCCGCCGCCACTTCCTTTGCAATCCAGTGGCGTTAGTCGGCCCGCTACGCTGCTAGGCTCATTGCGGATAAGTGTACCGCAAGGCTTGGCTTCTTTTGGCTCAAGGCTGTTTTACCTTGCCCCCCACACGCAAAAGCCATCCCACAAAAAACCAAAAACCCAAAGCCCAAATCAAGTGTAATAAAGAAGAAAGGAATTTCTCTAAATTACTGCAGTCTATAGTCAGTGGTCTGTCGACCACTTCCTCCCTGTCATTGCGAGGAACGAAGCAATCTGCACTACTCCACGTCATTGCGAGGAACGAAGCAATCTGCACTTTTTTGCAGCCTAATAATATTTTATTACATTAGGCGTAACAATTGAAATGTACGCAGTGCACCAACAATACAAAATATGTACTTAGTTTTGAAACTACGTACATATTTAATAAATATATTTTGTAATTAATCAATTAGACTCTAAAAATATAGTAGCAGTAATAGCAACCTGCGTATATCAACGAATTAGCTTTGATTTTATGAAGACACCTACAGAAATAAAATTT
>NZ_JBHSDC010000007.1:0-35340 GCF_042651445.1 Parasediminibacterium paludis | reverse complement strand
TATCATTGTTAAGCATGGTAAAAGCTAACACTGGGGTATTAGGGAAACATTTCTTCGCCCAGATAGTGGCATCATAGCCATTCACGTAAGGCATACAAATGTCCATGAGGAAAAGGTCTGGTTTGTAGCTTTCGTTCGGTAGACGTTCTTGTAGTTCTTTACCGTCGTTGTATTGGTAGACTTTATATTGAGGCTGCATTTGCCCCAATAAATTGGATACTGATATACGAAGCATTACAGTATCATCAACAAAAGCAATATAAAATGGCATATCCCCTATTTTAAATAAATTGTAGCATTTCCTGACTCTGATTATTGATAAACCAAAGTCGCATCAAATACCATCAAGTATGAATATCCATTAGGGGGATACGAATATATAAATTACTATGATTTGTGGTAGTTTATTCAATGAAAATTAAAAGTTTTCTTATTATCTACGTAGAAATACGTAGATTTTGTATCAAAAAAGTCCTATATTATTGCAATGGGAAAAAGATAGCTGTTAAATACTATCCGTTTTCACATTATGCCAAATAACTGCTACAGGATTTTATTAGGTATTTTGATGTGCTATTTCATAGTAACTAGAGGTAATTGTCAAGATATACTAACCAATACAACAAAAGATAGCAGCCTTAATCTGACTCCTAAACAAATAGAAAGCTACACCACAAGCATAGATAAGAAAGCAGCAAGCATAAGTAAACAAGTAGAAAAAGCCAATACCAAGGCACTTAAAGATTTACAACAGCAAGAAGAAAAACTGCAAAAGAAATTAGCCAAAGTAGATAGCAATCTCGCTAAACAAGTGTTTGCAAATTCAAGCGATAGGCTGCAACAATTAACCGATAAGCTACAACAGAAAACAAGTAAGTTCAACCAACTACAAACACTTACAAGCAGCAAAGATTATCTGCCACTCGTAGATACGTTTGCAACAAGCTTGAAGTTTTTAGAGGGTAAACTAGACGCTAGTGGATTAACGAACCAAGCTACCAAAGCATTGAGCAGTGTTAAAGGTCTAGAAAGTCAATTACAGAACGCAACCGAGATTAAAGACTACATCCAACAACAGAAACAAGCGATACAAGCCGCTTTCGGCCAATACAATTTAGGTAGCAGCTTGCAAAGCTTTAACAAGCAAGCTTATTATTACCAACAACAGATACAGGAATACAAGCAATTATTAAAAAATCCTGATAAGTTAGAAAAAAGAGCGATTGCGGAATTAACCAAGTCAGCATTTTTCAAAGACTTTATGCAGCATAATAGCCAGCTGGCCAGTTTGTTTCCTATGCCGCAAGGCTATGGTACAGCCCAAGCTTTGGCTGGGCTACAAACTAGAGCTAGTGTCAATCAAATATTACAATCAAGATTGGGAACTATCCCTTCTACTATAACAAGTGGTGGCGGACAAAGTCCACAGAGTTACTTACAGCAACAAATACAGCAAGGACAAAATCAATTGAATGCTTTAAAAGAAAAGATTAATAAAGCAGGTGGTAGCAGCAGTGACCTTAATATGCCCGATGGCTTTAAACCAAATACCCAAAAAACCAAGCGTTTTTTAGATAGACTAGAGTATGGGTTAGACGTACAGACACAGAAGCAGAACAGTTTGTTTCCGCTAACGAGTGACATTGGATTTTCGGTGGGCTATAAGCTAAACGATAACAACAGTTTTGGAATTGGTGCTAGTTATAAAATGGGATGGGGCAGTGGTTTAGACCATATTAAGCTGACTAATGAAGGTATTGGCTTAAGAAGCTATTTAGATATGAAGCTAAAAGGTAGCTTGTTTATAAGTGGCGGTTATGAGCAGAACTATCAGCAACGGTTTGGCAGTATTGGTGAACTGTATCGTTTACCCCAAGGCAATTGGCGACAAAGCGCCTTATTAGGTCTTAGTAAGAAAATTCCTATTGTAAAGAACAAAACGAGTAAAGTACAAATACTCTACGATTTTCTGTGCAAACAAAATCATTTACAGACGCAACCACTGGTGTTTAGAGTCGGATGGGGGATGTAACAAAATGGAAAATTTTAATAAGAATAATTCAATTAATTATGTGTAAGAAAATTTATATAATTTTATTTTCTATAATTTTCGGCAATCAGGCATTTGCACAGAATGAGGAACTAAAAGTGCAGAATTATCATCCTGTAAGTCCAAGTGCATTTAGCTTTCTAAAATATACTGAAATGCCAGTTAGTGAGTATACAGGAATACCTTCTATTTCCATCCCGCTATACGAAATAAGTGTAGATGGAATTAAAATTCCGATAGCTCTAGATTATCATGCAGCTGGTATTAGGGTTAGTCAGGAAGCTAGTTGGGTTGGGCTTGGTTGGGATATGAATTTTGGAAGCATAAATCAAGAAATAAATGACCTTGATGATTATGCAATAAGTAGTAGTCCAAGTTTTCCTAATCAAAAACTATTACCTGACTATAAATGGTCACCATATCCTGATAATTACCCTACAAGATTCAATTATCCTAACTGTAATAATAGCCCAGGTTTCAATTGGACAGATCCCTATCCGAAAGGACCTGTTTTACCTAAACTATCTTACATGATTTCCACGGCGTATTGGATTCCAGTAAATGAAAAAATCGCAGATCAACAACTTGGACTTTTGTCATACCCAGAATATGATTCTGAGCCAGATATTTTTACAGCTAGTTTTTTTGGACATACATTGAAATTTATAAGAGAATTTCCTGATAATTTGAGTTCCAATGGTGGTATAAAAATTTTAAATAAGAAAGGTTATAAAGTAGTTAGAAATGGCGATGTATTCATAATCACTGTTCCGTCTGGCGAAAATTATTATTTCGAACAATTTAGCTCCTCTATTTCAAATACCACTTCTTATGGCGGTCTAACTGAATCTACTTCAAATAACTTTGAACCAACATCAAAAATTTGGTATATCACTAAGATTGTTACTAACAGTGGTAAGCAAATTGTTTTCAATTATACCCAAACGGCTGCAATTGATGAGTATCCTTCTTATAGTGAGAAATGGGATGAAAAAGTATTAAGTAGTTATTCGGAATACAACTTGAATAACTCAATTAATCAGCCGAATGTTGAGGGGTTTAATAATTTAAAAATGGGAAATTTTAACCACTCGATTACTTATACAAAAGAAAATAGGTTCTATTTATCAAGTATAGTTTTTCCACTTGGCAAAGTAAATTTTCAAATTTCAGACCGACTGGACATCCTGGGAGGAAAAAAGCTTGACAATATTCAAGTAGTCAATAATGATTCAAAAGAAATAAAATCTGTTCAATTATTATTCGACTATTTTGACGCTAGTGGTGTGGTTGGAAATACTTTTCCGCCTTTTCCAAATGCTGCCTTATTTAATAGCGATATGGTTAATAAGCGATTAAAGTTAATATCTATCAGCGACAAGAATGGGGAGATACACAGCTTTGGTTATAATCAAACTCAATTACCACCAAAAAATTCGTATGCTCAAGATTTTTGGGGATTTTTTAATGGGATGACCACTAATACTTCATTAATTCCTAATCCGCAAAGATTGAAAATAACAGGACTTGCAGATAATGGTAATAATAATTCGGCAAATTTAAATTTTATAACAGCGGGTATTCTGACACAAATAACGTATCCAACAGGGGGTAAAGCTCTTTTCGAGTATGAATTAAACAGTTTTGATAACTATTGGGTTCCTGATTTTAATAATACAAACAATGTTGTCTCTACGGGAAATGGATTAAGAATTAAAAAAGTTAGTTTTTTAAATTTAGATAACTCAACTGCTAAACAAACAGTTTACAGCTATCAAGGCGGAAAATCAATTATACCACTACAATTATCTAGGACATACCCTCTAACTAATATTAAATATATCCAAGGAAACACAGACATTGGCGCATATTACTATTCAATAACAGAATTAAGCGGTAAAGGATTTTATAATTCAAATTCCTTAGGTTCTATTAACTGCGTGGGCTATGATATGGTTACAAGAACAGAAATTGATAACTTGGGAAATACGCTTGGAAGAACGGAGACTTATTTTAATAATAGGCCAGACGAAATCTATAATACAACTGCATTACCATCACAACTAGGTGCTTCTTTACCAACACTTAAACAGATCTCATCTAGAACATTTGACGCTTTGTCATCGGATTTTCCTGAAAATGGCAAGCCAAACCAAATTTTAATATATGATAATAACAATATTTTAATAAAAAAAATTGAAAATAATTATGTAACGTACATCTCTAGTATGTATTCTAAATTTTATTACGGAGCGAGAGTTTTCGGGTATGCGAATTTATTTTATCCTGAAAATACATGTTTCCAATATCCTGGTGCGCCTTCAACATATTGGACATCTGTCCCTAAAAATTTAATAGGCTATTACCCTATATATGATATTGAAAGCCTGCTAACTAAAGCTACAACAACTGAATATGATAAAAATAATACCTCTTTTATAACAGTAAAAAGTTTCGGATATGACGGATTCAATCAACAAGCTTTCACTCAATTAAGAGGAAGTAATGGAGAATTTCTTGAAGAATATTACGATCATGCATATGATTATTCAAACCAAACTGGCGATAACAATTTGTTAAACAGTAATAGGTTATCTGAAATTACTAGTAAAACAATACAAAAAAGAAAGTCTAACTATATTGAAATCTTAGCATCCTCAAAGGTTCAAAATTCCTATTTAGTTTCAAGTGGGAATATCGTCATAAAAGATATCACTATTATTGATCAACTAGGATCTAACGGGTCACCAAGAATTACAACTTTGGATCAATACGATGCATTTGGAAATCCGTTACAACTATCGAAAGTCGATGGTGTTAAAAATAGTATTATTTGGGATTACGGTGGAAATTATGCAGTAGCAGAAGTAAATAATGCAACTTACAATGATGTAGCTTATACGAGCTTTGAATCAGACGGCAAAGGGAATTGGAATTTTTTAGGGAATCCTGTGTTAGATATTACATCACCAACTGGCCAGAAAGCCTATGATTTATCAAATGGTGCAATCACTAAAATTAATCTCAATCCTATTCAATCTTATTCAATAACCTATTGGCTCAAAAATGGAGCTTATTGCAGTATGGGTGGTTCAACAATTTCTAGTAAAAATGGTTGGACTTTATATAGAGCTAGTGCTACAGGTATATCGACACTATCAATTTCAGGTAGTGGTTATATAGATGAATTACGGTTGTATCCAGCCGATGCACAAATGCAATCTTATACTTATACTCCTCTCGTAGGGATGACTAGTCAAACTGATGCGAATAACCGAACAACCTATTATGAGTACGACACTTATTCTAGATTGATTCGAATTCGTGATCAAGATAAAAATATTATCAAATCTTTATGCTATGGCTATTATAATAGTTCGCCTACGGCATGCGCTAATACACCTGTATTCTATAACCAAGCTCTCAGCCAAACCTTTACTAAAAATAATTGTGGCCCTAGTTATCGTGGTGGTACAATTGCTTATACAGTAGCCCCAAATACTTATAGTTCCACGTTGTCACAAGCCGATGCGGATAATCAAGCTCAAAATGATATCGCTACAAACGGACAAAACTATGCTAATAATAATGCTAGTTGCACGTTAAATACGGTATATGCTAAGCTAACACTTGCTAACTCTAGTGAGAGCTTTTTAGGCGGTTGCGATAATCGCCAATCGGATATTGTGGTGAGTTTCTATCAAGATGCAGCTTGTACCATACCAGTGTCTGTGACTAATCTTTCTGTAACCATCTTTACCTATACTGACCAGTTTGACCCTACCTATGGTGAAAATGGTTTTCTGAACCCAAATACATATGTCTGCAATGGTACATCGCTTGTCTTATCACAGCAACCTACCTATAATGCATGCCCGTATGTTGATATGTATGGAAATATGTCACTTGGTGCGTACACTAATTATACTTACGCATTATCATCTGGTACAGGATATATTATTGTAAACTAGCCTTAAACTTTCATAAAATGAATAAGAAACATATTATCATCGTAATACTGCTTGTAGCTAGCCATGTTTGCCTATCGCAAACGGTAGATACGACTGTTATAAAAGCAAAAACAGAAGCCGAAATCAAGTTCTTAAAAGCCAGATTCGCTATTGATTCCGTACAAACGATAAAATTATATGCGAAGCTGTATAATTTTTATGCCAACAAAGAAGCTGGCGAGCATAACAAGAGCAGAGCAACCATTGAAAATACGCAAAATGCCTACGAAACATTGCTGAAGAAAGAGTTGACGGATGCCCAGTTTAAAAAATACAACGACCTCAGAAAGCAACACCAACAACTCTATGAACAGCGTATACAGCGCAAACATGGGGTAGATAGTACCCATCATTAGAATAATTAAATACAATACGCTCCAGTTTGTATGTTTAATAAAAACTATACAAATCCTTGAATTTTCATTTAGTCATTAATATTCAGTCTTTGACTATATAAATAATTTTTTATGGCAAATAAATATTTGGTCTTTTTATTTATATTATTTTATCTTTATAATTCGTCGTTACAGGCTCAAAATAATGTAAATTATATAAAAAGCTGGACTGCAGATGCCCCAACGCAAGACCCATATGTATTAAGAAACTTAGGCTTAAGAGAAGTAAAGCAAGCATCTGCTTTCTTTGACGGTTTAGGAAGGCCAATACAAACTGTTGTAAAAAATGGATCGCTTATAACTAGTACTGGGGTAACTGGTGATATGGTTATTGTGAACCAGTATGATGCATTTGGAAGAGAAACCAAAAAGCTCCTCCCATATGTTTCTGCTGGTGTAGATGGCGAATACAAAACCAACTCTCTAATAGAGCAAAACAGTTTCAATACTGCACAATATGGTGGACAAGGTGAAACTTTTTTTTATGGACAAACCGATTTCGAGTCTTCACCTTTAAATAGGCCAATAAAAGCTATGGCACCTGGTAACAGCTGGGTAGGAGCCAATCAGGGAACGAGTTTGCAGTATTTATTTAATACAGCAAATGATGATGTAAAAATTTGGAGTGTAAGTAATGGCGTAGATAAAACAGTTACAATATCTGATAATGGAAATGGAACGCAAGCTGTAACATGGACTTGGTTAACCTTACCGAATAATGTTTCAACTTTAGTTTTACTATATAGGTATGTAGGTAGCTCAAATTGGATTACTGCCTTTGTTACTGGGTCAAATACAATTGCTAGTTATAATATCCCCAGTGGCAATTACGAATATGCAGTTCAACTTTACTTTAATGATGGCACACCAACTTATATTACTAATTTTTCAATAGTCCCGACTAGTGATAAAACTTTTACAGCGATTGGAAGTTATCTTCCTGGTCAACTACATAAAATGTTAACAACGGATGAAGCAGGACATTCAATAATAGAATATAAAGATAGAGAGGATAAAGTAATTCTTAGAAAAGTACAATTAGATTCAGATATTTCGAACAAACCAGCACATTCAGGATGGTTATGTACCTATTATCTATATAACGATTATGGACAGTTGATATATGTGCTACAGCCCAAATTGGTACAATATTTAGACAACAACAATTTTTCACCTATACTAATATCACAATTTAGTGAACTTATTTTTCAATATGTTTATGACACAAGGAATCGCTTAATAGGAAAGAAAGTACCTGGTGCCGACTGGACGTACTTGATTTATGATTTAAGAGATAGATTGATAATGGCACAGGATGCCAATATGCGTAAAAACAATAATTGGCTCTGCACAATTTATGATAATATCAATAGACCAGTGAAAAGTTATTTATGGAGTAATGCTAGTACTAATATCGCCCTTCAGAGTATTATAAATAATAACCCAGATTACGTAACTAATGGCTGTATAAACTCTGGAGAATTACTGACAGAAACGCACTATGACAAATATGACAACATGCCTACAGGGTTAAGTAGTAATCTAGTAGGCAATTATGCCTCTACCATGGTTATTAATTATAATACTTCGCCAGATTATGCTCAGCCTTTGGTACCAAATACTAGCCCATTAGGTATGACAACTTGGACTAAGGTAAAAGTACTTGGGACGAGTAATCAATATATATATTCTGCTACAATTTATGATGATAAAGGCAGAGTAATTCAAGTACAGTCTATCAATCAAACTGGTGGATTAGATATAAATACCACCCAATACGATTTTGTAGGTAAAGTATTACGTAAGCATACAACGACGAACAATACAATCGCAAACATTGGAATAGAAGTAGCAAACAAACCTACTTATGACGATTTAGGTCGTATAATTAAACTAGAAAAAAACATCAATAATAATGGATTTAAGGTCATTAGCACAGTAGCCTACGATGCATTAGGACAGCTAGTGACCAAAACATTAGGTACAAAACCTGGTACTATAAATACTGCCTTAGAAACTCTAACCAACGAGTATAATATCAGAGGTTGGCTATTAGGAATAAATAGAGATTTTGCAAAAACATACGGGGCTACAGGGCGTTTTTTTGGACTTGACTTAGGTTATGATAAAACTTTGATCACAAGTATAAATGGAAATTATGCAAAAGCACAATTAAACGGTAATATAAGCGGAATGGTTTGGAAAACGAGTGGCGATGGGGAACTAAGAAAATACGATTTTGATTATGATAATGCGAACCGCTTAATACTTGCTGATTTTAATCAAAAAGATTATGGAAGTTGGAACAAGAGTACTATCAATTATTCAGTAAATAATTTAAATTATGATGCAAATGGTAACATTTTAACAATGGCACAATATGGTTGGAAAGTGGGCGGCAGTATCTTAATAGATGATTTACACTATACTTATCAACCTAATAGCAATAAGTTGCAGAATGTTATAGATTTTGCAAATGACACTCAAACATATTTGGGTGATTTTAAAACAAGCGCAACGCACCCACAAAACAGTATAAAATCTTACATTACAAACTCAGCTACATACTTAGGTTCTAGTAGTACCATTAAAGATTACGATTATGATTTCAATGGAAATATGAATACTGATTACAATAAAAATATATCTAGTATTACCTATAATCATTTGAACCTGCCACAGATGACTTCAATTACAGGTAAAGGCACAATTACGTACACCTATGATGCAGCAGGTAATAAACTTCAAAAAACCACACAAGAAAATAACGCTATAATATATTACAATAATAACAGTTACAATACCAATATCATAACTATGACAAGATATACTGATGCTGGAGTTTACGAAAGTAAAAGCTATAGCAATAGTGCATTATCAGCTCTTCAAATACCCGAGACGCTACAATTTATAGGACATGAAGAAGGACGCTTCCGACTAATTCCAGCAACAGCTACAACAACTGCTACATGGGTGGCTGATTATTTTATAAAAGACCATTTAGGTAATACTAGAGTTGTACTAACCGATGAGCAAAAAGTAAATAGCTATCCTGCAGCTACATTGGAAGATGGTGCTGTATCTACTGAACAGAGCTATTATAATATCAATACTTCTCATATTGTTGATAAATCGTCTATCCCAGCATTTGTAAATACTACCGATCCAACGTTTCACTATCACAACAACAATGGTAAACCACCTTATAACTCGAACCCTTCTAGCAATACCGATGCGGAAAGTAATAAATTATATAAGTTGAACGCTGCAAATGGAGGAGATAGAATAGGATTGGGTATTACATTAAAAGTAATGGCTGGCGATAAAATTGATATATATGGCAAAAGTTTTTGGAAGGATTATAATACTGGTGGAAATAATTCTAACAATAATCTTGCGCCACCATCTATTATTACTGGGCTATTAAATACTAGCAATAATGGTACACATATAGGTGAGAATTATGTATTGCAAAACCAAATAAACCAATATCAACTCTCCTATTACTCCATTTTAAACAGTTTTTTACTATATTCTAGTGGTAGAGTTCCCTACTATTATACTACAACGCAAAAGCCTAAAGCGTTTATTAATTACATTGTTTTTGATGAGCAGTATAACTATGTAACTGGAAACGCTAGTGCAGTAGGTGAAGTCAATACAGTAAAAGACCATAATAGCATAGATGCAGTGTTACAGGGGATAGTAATACCAAAAAATGGTTACATTTATGTTTTTTGTAGTAATGAAAGCCCTGTAGACGTATTTTTCGATAATTTACAAGTGATTCATACGCCTGGGCCACTGTTAGAAGAAACGCATTACTATCCTTTCGGGTTGACAATGAGCGGTATTAGTGCAAAAGCGGCAAATTCAATAGGGAATAAACTAAAATATAACGGAAAAGAACTTCAATCAGAGGAGTTTACCGACGGAAGTGGTTTGGATGTATACGATTATAATGCACGAATGCAAGATCCCCAGATTGGAAAATTTTTACAAATTGATCCTCACGCTGGTAGTTACTTTTCTCAGTCGCCGTATACTTATGTTAAAAACAACCCTATTATCGGCACAGATCCTACAGGAATGGATGTGTATCTTGAAGGTGAAGCTGCACAAGAATCGTTTAAAGCTTTACAAAGATCATATGCAAATAGAGATAATAGTGGCGTGGCATATGATTTAGGAGGAATTGATTATTTTGAAAAAGTTGGACTTGCAGCCATAGAACATTATGGAGACGATGCAGGGTTTCAAGTAAATGATGTTATGGTTGGATTTGCTAATTCCGAGATCAAGGACGCAAATGACAAAGGATACAGATTCGGAGAAAGATATGAGGCTCCTACTTTGGCGCAGAGAGAGGCTAAGAAAATAATGACTTGTACTGATTTTATAGGAAGAGTTTTTAAGGCGGCTGGAATATTAAAAAAGCTAATGGATTGGAATATTTCTGACTATCGCGATTTTTTAGAAAATCCAAATAATAATTTTAGTCGAAGTGATAAGCCTTCAATTGGTAGTATTTGGTTAGTTGATTATGAAGTAGATTACACAGATGAAAACGGTAAGCCTCAGCATAAGCACGAGGGTCACATTTCTATAATTTTTAATGTAAGAGATGGAGGAAAGTATATAGATTTGCTTCATGCTAGACCTCTTGATAAAGATAAAGATACGGGTAAACCATTTGGAGGCATTGGTCCGACTACCAAAACTGTTATAAGTGAGTATAATAGAATTCACAATAAAAGAAAAGACAATCTAATGTTTTTTAGTTATAAAATATTTAGATAAGAGAAGATGCAATTTGTATAGAAACAGTTAATGCTAAACTTCTTGTTAAGATAAAGAAAATGGCGAAATTATTGGTGCGTTGTTGATGCCATCAGAACTGTTTAAAAGCTGTATAATAGAATTAACACAAAGAGGAATAATTAATCATTTTCTGATACAATGGACTTATAAAAAAGAAATACATGTTATCAAATTATTCAAATTATCTCTCTGTTTTTATAGCTAGTTTATTTTTTAGTTTAAAGGTACCCGCTCAAATCCATAAAATTAGCAGCTTAAACCTCGTTGACTTTTCTAAAACGAAAGATTTTATTTATAACTTTTATGCGTATAACAATTTTTTTCACCTAATTGGTGACAACAAAAAATATATATTAAATAGTGAAGGGCAATTAATTGGCATAGATACTTTGCAAATTATAGAATATAAAAAAAGAAAGATTGGATTATACAAAAGTGTAAACAACAACAAAACAGATATTTACGTAGAAAATGATAGAAAAATTCTTGTTTGTAATAATGGGACGATTAAAAATGAAATAAGCTTAGGGAAAGAGCAAAGTGGTAGACAAATTGAAGAAATAGAAGAAGACAATAATAACAATGTGTATGTTATTCATCAAGAGAATATATTTGATGTATTAGCTCCTCATTTGATTTATGTAACCAAAATTGATACAAAAGATAATTTTAAACAAACACGATATATTTTACCATTTAGAAATGCTTGGCTGGATGAAGAACACAGATTTAAGGTAGCTGATACTATTGCGATTTTCAATAATTCTAAATTTACAAAAGACGAAAAGGAAGTCACAAATTGTCAGCAGGAATTAATTGTTACAAATACTACAACTTTTGATACGCTAAAAACATTAAATATTGATGCACAATTAAAATTGAAAAGTAGGTGGGAAAAAACTAGAATTATTTGGTTTAATGGAAAAACTTGTTTATTTGTAACCACTTGTTTAGATAATAATGGCAACAAAGATGTTGTTGGTATGGCTAATATTGATAAAGGAACAATAACCAAAATTATAGAATATAAGTTACCATTAAAGCCTAAAAAGGATGCATTAAATAAAAATATTAATGTTAAAATTGGTGAAGCTGCTTCTTACTATCGATATTTTAATGAGCCTAATGGCATATCATATTCGTTTGAAAAAAACTATTTATTTGTTTTGTATGTAACTAGCGGATTAGTTACAATAGACACTTATAGCTTAAAAGACTATTTTAAAAATTTTTAGAAGTATCTTTCCGGTATAGGTTTAATTTTTTTAACTTTTCAAAATGAAATCAAGAAATAAGTTTTTTTTATTTTGCATAATATTTTTAATGCCAGCAATTCTAGTCGCTCAGACGAAAAAAATAAGTAGTCTTGAACTTACTGAGTTTACACGTCAAAATAAATATCTTGACCACTTCGTGGTCAAGAATAGTCAGTTATATATTGGAACACCGTATGTTTTGTACACAGTTTCTTTAATGGGAGAAATAGTTGATTCCTTGATGCCATTGAATATATTCAATCTTCGAGCTACTGATTACACATTTGATGTATTGGATAAAAAATTCTCAACTAAGGATAATATTTTTTATTTTTTTGGTTACTTAACGGACATTATCACCTATAAAAATAAGAATAGATTTATAAATATTCAAGGTGTTCCCCACACTTCTTTTAAAGATAATTGTTTTGAGAGTGCACATACAATTTTTGATGGTTATAAGAATTTTTATTCTTTATATGTATCAGAAAAAGCTTCTAATGATGGGAAATGCCACCCAGTAATTGCAAAATTAGACACCATAACTGGCGTTGACATGGATAGTCTGGTTTTTAATGAAAAAAAACTTCAATTCAATCTTAACATAAATTACGAAACTACATTCAGGGTTGATGATTCAATATTTGTATTTGCTAATAACTTTCAAAAAAATAAAAGTGAAGTGATTTTCGCCGATACAAACTTTTCAGTTAAACGAATTATTGATGTCCAAAAGTCTTTGAACATCCCTACAACGGAAAAAAGTCTAACTAAGATTATTTCTTTAGATAAAAATAATTGCATATTCGTTGTTTCACTAGCAGAAACCAGAAAAGATATTATTGCTAGGGTAAATTACAATAATGGGAAAGTGGATAATATTACAACAATATCTAAGCCTACAGTGTCTTATATAGGACAAAGCAAAAAGAAAGTATCACAAAATATTTTCTCTATATATAAGGAAAATAAATACCCAAATCAAATTATGTATGCCTACGACCAAGGTAAGCTTTATGCACTTTATTATGAAAATAATAATTTTGTCATAAGCACTTACTTATTTGATTAAGTTAAAATTTACTAATTCGATTTTGAAGAGTACTTCTGTCATTGACACTATCTGGTTTAAAGCTCGAACAAATTAGTTTCGTTTAGGGGTATATTTTGTTTTGTATCCAGGATTTACATCTGGCCTTAAAGCGTTCGGGTAATTGAAATCTGTTTTAACATCTGTGGCGACCTGTTTTAAATTCTTGAAGACTTCGTAAGGAAAAGAAATTGCTTCCCACCTATCATATAACTTAGTTATAATACCATCGTTAAATTCTGTTCTCCCGCTGTAAAATTTTATAGATCCTACACCAAATAGGTTTTCAACAAAACTTACACTTACTTCAATATCAGAAATTTTATCATAATCTATCACTTTGAAATCAGTTCCCAAAAAACCACTTCTTACCATTATTCTTTTGTCGGTGTAGGCATAACTAGTATTATTATATGATAATACTTTAACTAAAAAACTGATAAAGAAAAGTCCAAGTGGAAGCATGGTAAACCATATTAAAAAATCATCAGTTGCATTGCTTACATTACTTATATTTTTTATCACTAAATAATAAAATCCTGAAGAAATTAAAACAAATAGTCCTAAACTGAATGCTGTAATTGTGTAGGGAATAAATTTCGGTTTATCTGTCCATAAAATTTCTTCGTTTTGATCCTTAATACTATCAAATTCTGGTTGCAAATTTTTATTAATTAATTTTAGCATAATATTTTATCATTTTCAATGTCTAATTCTTATTTTTTGTTCATTAGTGAACATTCTTTTAAATTAACAAGGGATATTTAATTGAAGAATGAACATAATTCAACTTAGTTATCCATCATTGCACGTTGCGGAATTCCTTGATTCCGCTGTTATACTTTTCGTTGTATTTGCTACTTTTACTGTACATCTATATAAATAATTTAGTTGCAAATAATATAATCGTGTGGATTTTCTTTTTTAAATCATACTTTATCTCAAAGATTTTTTTAAAATCGATTGACTACTATCCATTATACCCTTTGTTCTAACCAACCGATCCGAATTTGTAAATATTTTTTTTACTTCTTCATCCCTCTTTTATACTGTCTATCATCCTCGTCACCCTCATCCAGCTTCGCTTGTTTGGGCGCTGTTAGTTCGCTGTAAAGGGTTTCGGTAGACTTACCTATTAGCAGGTCATATTTTTGGTCTGTCGTTAACTTAAAGCCCTCAAAATGCACCGTATAGCTAAACAAGCCTTCTTTGAATTGCTCGATGGCTGTTGTAGCGAGGTCTGCCGCCTTTCTTGCTTCCTTCAATGCTTGGATGTCTGGTTGCTTCTCCGCCTGGCCATATACTTCACGATTATGCTTGCTAAGCTTAATTTTAGCAGCCTGCTCCTCGGCTTTCAAAGCCTTCAGCTTTTCTTTAAATCGTTCGTTCAATTCTTCAATCGTATAACCAAATTCCAACCTAGCTTTTAGGAGCATGTCGTTTAAGTGTATCAAGTCTTGCTCTGATTGCTGCAGCTCGAGCTCTGTTTGCTGCAAGTTGTTTTTTTTTCGTCAATCTGCCGATCTAATGCTGCCTTCGCTTTACGGAAGTCACCATGTTCTAATCGTTCAGCTTTGGAGTTCACCTGCCCTCTTTCCATCCCCAAGGTTTCAGCAGTCAATGTTTGCACCTTCGACATATCGGCTCTGCCAATCGTTACAATCTTACCAGTGGTTTTATTCTGCCAATCAAACACCAAGTGCGCATGATGATTGATGCTCACATTTGTGTCGTCAAGCCGACGCCCTTCATCTCGATGGATATGTATTTGTATAAGATTAATACGATACGCTTTATGTAATACATCACCTAGTCTACGCAAATCATCGATGGTGGTTTCAGGCTTAAGATTCACCACCGCCTCTTTAATCGGATTACAATTTGTTTGCAGTTTCCTACCACCTACCTTCTTGGCCATGTATTCAATTTCTTTCCTGGCATCTTCAATACGCTTTAGCATCCAGCTTTCATTGTTATCTTTGCCAAGAATAACATAGTTAGGAATCTCTTCCCTTAGATTATGTTTTTCAGAAGTGCTGAGGCAGGGTTTGAAATTGATACTAGCTTTAGACATAGGGTTGGTTTTTAGGGGATGCAAGGGGAAGTATTCCCCTGCCACACAGGGACTTTGCGAGCGCAGCATCGTAAAGTCCCTAGTGGGCTATAAACTTTACATTCAAAGTTACATATCCTTTTTTAAATTATCTAAAAATTCCCTTTTTTACGTTTTTCTACATTTTCCTCTTGTCTAATAACGCTTCTTTTTTATCATATACTCCTCTTTTTATAGCTTTTAAATTATATTTTTTACTATCTTGTTCTTGTTTTAAATGTTACTCTCCTTCTAATATTGGTATTTGCCGTTGATTGTTTACTTATTCGTAAAAAAATAGGGTCAATCTGCCCAACTGTCAATAAAAAGTCAACATTTGGTCAACATCAGCACTATTGTCTAAAGACCGTTAAGTGCCGATAATGAGATGAAAATTGGTATTTCTCGCTGATTTTTTACTAATAAATAAAAAAATAGGGTCAACCTGCCAAACCATCAACAAAAAGTCAACATTTGGTCAACAAGGCTATCTCTAAGGAAAATGTAAAGACTTGTATACAGAAAATGTAAATATTTGTAAGCAAGTGCAACGAAGGTAATGTATACAATTGTAAACAATTGTATACATTACAAGGCATTCTCCGAGGAAGGTATAAGCATTTTAATAAAAGCTAACAGAAGCTTGTTACAAAAGCGTTATAAAAATATCATAATTGTGTTATAACACTATCATAAAAACTTTTGAAAATCATTCATAAAACAATTATATATCATATTTATAACAATATTTATATTTTTCCAATTATTTTATATTGTAATTAAAAATATAATTTAAAAGCAAATAAATATTTCGATTATTTAGGATTTAGATTAAGTTTATTTGGAAAATGTCATATAGTGTTAGAAAATTACTACAAATTTAATATGAGTATATAAAAAATAACATAATTAATATTATTAAATTATTTGGCCTAGTAATTAGCATTTAAAAGATGAATTTTTGAGTGTAATTAAAGATGACGCAATTAGTATTAAAGTCTATGATATTGACAAATAGATGATATTTAAATTAAACGATAGTATAAATACTGATAAGAAATTTAAATACTCGGAATTAGTTCATTTATGCAAGCTATTTATTATTAAATATGCTTTAAAAAAAGGTTTGGATATGTTCTGGATTCATTGTGAAATTTAATAAAGTAAAATAAAGTATAATATAATATTGACAAAGCTTTTTATCAGAATAAGAGGGAAAAAGACAAAAAGTAAGATAATAGTTTTATTGACATGCCGTTATAGACATGTTCTATTGAAAACGATAAGTTTTCTGATAATTGGATGGAAAAACCCCAACTAGGCGTATTATGCACTTAATTACACTCGGCGCAACTTTTTGCCAACGCCGTTCTTAAATACGAAGCATTTGCTACAACAAATACAAATTTATCAATTCTTTTTTGCCTTGGCAATCTCTAGCACTGCTATAAAATATAATCTTCAGCGTAGGATTAGGCTATATCTTAACAGATTACAACTTCTATGAAAAAGAAGTCACTCAAGCTGTTAACAGTGATTACGGCAATCTAAGTGATTACGCAAAAAGCAACGTACACAATTCCCTTCAATTGAAGGTGTCAGGGGTGGTTCATTCCCCCTCATCCCTTGAAGATGAATTGGAGGAAGACAAACGCAAGCCCACCATTATTGACAAGCTCGAAAACTTTTTATCCAACAAATACATCTTTCGCCACAACATCGTTTCAGGTAAGTTAGAATACCAAACATACTCAGCAAATCATAATAATGCCCCTTCAGGGGTTAGGGGCAGGAAGTGGAATGTAATGAATGATTTTATTGAAAATTCAATGCTTCGTGAATGTTTAAAAGCAAGAATAAAAACAAACCTTACTTCATTACGAAGCCTTCTATATTCTGACTTTTGCCAGCTCTACAATCCGTTTGAAGACTACTTTGAAACATTACCCGAATACGATGGAAAAGAAGACTACATCACTCAATTAGCCAACACCATTACCACCACAAAATAAGAGCTTTGGCAGCAATGTTTTAAAAAGTGGTTAGTAGCAATGGTAGGCTGTGTTCTCAATGATAAAGTCATTAGCCACACAGTAATTGTTTTTAGTGGCAAGCAAGGCTTAGGCAAAACTACTTGGGTAGAAAAGTTATTACCAAAGCAACTCAAAGAATACTTGTTTAGTGGCACTATCAACCCAAACAATAAAGACACTTTAGTGCAGTTGGCAGAGTGTATGTTAATCAACTTAGACGAGTTGGAAAACCTCAATCGTAGCGAGATAGGCAGCCTTAAAGAAATCATTACTAAAACACAAATTAGAATGAGAAAGGCTTATGGTCACAACAATGAAACAATGCCACGTAGGGCAAGCTTTGCAGGTAGTGTAAACACAGCACAATTTTTAAATGATAGTATAGGTTCAAGACGTTTTCTTTGTTTTGAAGTTGAAGCCATCCAGTACCAGCACGATGTTGATATTAACCTTGTCTATGCACAAGCCTGACATTTATTTAATGATGGCTTTGGATACTGGTTCGACTAGGAAGAAATCAAATCCATCACAGAAAACAACGAACAATACCAGCTTCGCAGTCCAGAGGAAGAGCTGTTATTAACTTGGTTTGAGCCTTGCACTAAAGAAACAGCAACAACATTCCTCAATGCTTTACAAATTGCTTCTAAGTTGGCTGAAAAGGCTAAAATAACATTAACAGATGGAACAATAAATAAGTTAGGGAAAGCTCTGAAAAAACACAACTTTATTCGTATCAGTAAAAAGACTGGTTATGTATATGCTGTTAAAGAATTTACTTGGGAAGAAGTTGAAAATAAAAGCAAAGAAAAAGACCCACTACCACCACCACCAAAACCACCAGAACAATGCGACTTACCTTTCTAAATTATTAAGGATGCAATTTGCATCCTTTTTTTTGTTTTGAATGGATAAGCAGGATAACAAATTTTAAGCAAAACCTTTGTCATTTTTTTCGTTTTTACACTTTCAGTAACAATCCCATCAAACCAATGCAACCCAATAAACTACACCGTTTACTTTGCACCCAAACAGCCACTTAAAACGGTTTTTTATTTAGGATTATCAGTAAATAACTTTTCTTTCCTTTTTTGGTTATCCGCCTTACCTTACTTCATTTTCTTCTATTTGCTTTTTATTATCTATTTCTATATATTTTTACCTGCAAAAAAAGCCTATTATTTATGATAGCTTTTGAATAAAAAAATAATTTGTGTATCGTACAATGTTCAGTTATCCAATTGTAAGCACAAGAAAAGTATAAACTTCGTAAATAATATGCTTAACTATAACCCAAATGTTGATACATTTTTAAAAATATACTCGCAAAGCTTTTTAAGTACTGGCCTTACGAGAGGACTTGATGAAAGCACATACATACCAACGAGGCTTGACACTGCTTTAAAGGAAGATGTCTTGAAAGGGAAAAAGAAACTTGTTGTACTTACTGGTAATGCTGGTGATGGTAAGACAGCATTTATACAACTCATTGAGGAGGCAGCAAAAAAAGCCGGTGGATCTTTTAAAAAAAGAACCGATAATGGCTGCGAATTTTCATTCAATGGATTTGAATTTGAAACCCTTTATGACGGAAGCCAAGACTTTGAAGGCACATCCAATGATTTGTTATTGAAAGTATTTTTTAAACCATTCGATGGCGAAAAAGAACCAACTGTTAACATTGTTAAAATTATAGCGATAAATGAGGGTAAACTTAGAGATTTTGTACTTAATAAAAGAGAGTATAAATGGTTGGGTAAGCATATCCATCATTATTTAGAATTTGATAATTACAAGTTGCCTGATTCATTAGCTTTTATCAATTTAAACAACAGAGCCATCGTTGAACTCAATAATGCAACCTCAATATTTGATGAATTACTTAGTATTATTCTTGATGAAGATAATACTAAAAAAAATTGGGAACCTTGTCAAGCCCAAAATTGTTCCTATAGTAGTAAGTGTTACATCAAATACAATGTAGACAGTCTTAGAGCTCAAAAAAAAGGTATTGTTGTAAAACAGCGTTTAAAAGAATTAGTATTAAGTATTTATTTAAAAAAACAAAAGCACATTACAATGAGAGATATACGTTCTCTCATTTCATTTATTATCTTCAATAAATATACTTGCTCACAATTACAGGCTGATATTGATGCTAGTGAAAATTTGCTCGTACGTTTTTATTACAATAATGCCTTTAACAAAGTTGAAATGGATAGGATGGTTTCTATCCTAAGCGAAGTAGATGTTGCAGATATGCCATTGCCCAAATTAGAAAACCATTTGTATTTCTTAAATCCAAAAACTGAACTGAAAGAGCATCTAATTACTAAAGCCGATTCGGCTAATAATCCTGATTTAGATTATTTAGAAGATTACTACATTAACAAACCAGAAGGCACAAGCGACAATGATGAAACTCGTAAACTAAATGCAGACTTATTCCTCTCTGCAATGAAAAGAAAACTTTATTTTGAAGGGAATGATGAATATTTAAACGAGCAGTTTGCTATAAATCATTATTCATTTTTACCTTACCGATATTTTGAAACTTACATTGAGTTTCTTTCTACAGGTAAAGACCCTCAAAATGATTTGCGGAACGATTTGATTTTGGCCATCTCAAAATCAGAAAAAATATACAATGATGAAGTTGGTAGAGAGAATGTCTGCATCAGCAGTAACAGTTCAAAAAAATCTACTACTAAGGCTTTTTATGGTTTTACCGCTGCTGACTTTGAAGTGGTTTTGCCAGATATTGGAAATCAAACCAATTACATCGAATATTTTCCTGACCATATCATTTTTAGGCACATTGACAAAACTGCTTCATTAGAAATTAATATCGACCTATTTGAAATTTTGATGAGAATAAAAGAGGGCTACGTCCCAACATCAATAGAAATAAGAACTTTCTTCTTAAACCTTGAAATGTTCAAAAGGAGAATATTGGCAAAACGTTCTACCACAGTCTTCTTGACAGAAGATGATACCAACTTATATGAATTTAAGAAATCAGCATCTGGTAAATTGGTGCTTAGTAAAATGTAATGAATTATGGCACTAGATAGAAAACAAAAAGCTTTTAGATATTTTCCAATAATGCCTATTGATGCTAATAACATCAATTTTGAACAGGCGATTGTAAGATTACTTGTTTTACTACATACAAATGGAAAGCAAATTACAAGAACCGGCAGAGATGTTTTGTATCCTGAAAATTTGGTTGATATTTTGAAAGACAATACCAAGTATTTTGAAGGTATTACTGACCCAATAAGGGAAAGATTAATGAAAAACTGGATTTCTGCGGATTATGCCACAACCATAATTGAAGGTAAAGGAAGGCAAGGGAAACCAAGGATTTCAAATTTAAAGCCACTTCATATTAGCACAATAAAATTGCTTGACCCTAGAATCAGAAGTCAGGACAGGGATGCAAGTGTTTTTTTATACAATGTGTTTAAAGGTGATGGCGGAAGCAGTGCGAAAAACTATTTAATGGATTTCCTAATAGAAGGTACCAAGAAAGAAGGAAGTTTTAATCTAGTAACTGATGAAGAACGTTTCAATAACTTAGATATTGAAACCCAATTTTTACTTAGGATATTAGATTCTTTCAGAGTTGATAATCCATCAACTAGAGAAAAAGAAGTGCCTGGATTCAAGGCACTATGTGAAGCACAACAAAAACAGTTCTTTTATGACATTATCTTGATTTTAGTTTATAAGAACAATGTCCCAAGAAGAGAATTATTTCATTATCTAACTGTCCTTCTAAATTTTCATTGTGCCTTATTTGTAATGAAAACCTTCAATCAAATAAATTCAATTGTGGATACGCAAAAATCTAAATGTAGTCTTTGTAAATCTATTGCAGGGGGTATTGATTTCAATAAATTGTGCAAATGTGATTTTCAACCGAAAATATTTGTTGACCTTACTTTAGGTCAAGACAAAATTTGCGATATGCTTTCTAGAAGAAGCGTTGATGTGAATTACAATGAAATGTTTCGTTATTTTAAGTCCCATTATAAGCTTGTCAAAATAGCTGAATTTGCTGCAACTAAAGGGCAAAAGGATCTAGGGCCAGAGCAGCTAATTGGTTTTCTCAATCATCCTGACTTGAATGGTCATTTTAGTTATGAACTAAGTAGAATCATAGCTGATCCAGATATGGAAGACAATGAAAATCTACAAGAGATTCTGAAAATGGAAATCCCTGCCTTAGATAAGTATATTGAAATTCTATGCAATGAACCGGCTAACTGGAAACTAAGAACCCGAAATCATAAATCTATGATGACATCTCTATGTAATATGAATAGAGACGACGGGTTTCTAGAAGGTGGACGTGGAAGAAAAAGAAAGTATGTACTGGGCAATGTATTATTGGAAGTTCTAGTACAATTAGCAGTGGTAAGTGCTGACCCTTCAAAGGGCTTTCGAACCCAGCCCATCACTATCGTAAGTTTTGTTGAATGGCTCAAAAACAGATATGGAATCTATATTAACGAATGGCCTAATGGCTCTGACAGTCCTGAAACAGCAAAAGCCCTGACCAATAATTTTAATGCATTGAAAGACCGTTTGAGACAACTTGGTTTCTACACAGACCTTTCCGATGCATCAAACTCTCAGGTAATAAAGCCGAGATTTAAAGTTGAACCAGAATAAAATATTAAAATGAGCGATACAAAAAATACGGTACTAAATGAACCAGCAATAGACTATGTTGCCAATGTAGAAATACCTGATGGCAAAATAGCAGATTACATTACAGGTAAATACGTAAAAGAAACAGAACAAGAAGCTGTAAGGCAAAACTTTGAAAGAACATTGGTGGAGGAATACCAATACCCAAACACAGATATTCAAGTTGATTTTAACATCAAAGTTTGGGATGGCGATAAACAAAAAAATAAAAAAGTGCCTTTGGTGGTAATGCACCACGATAAAGAAGAACCTTATGTACTTGTTGTAATTACCAATCCTAAATCGAACCCTACCGATAAAAATGGAGGTGCAACCGATTTAGAACAAATGCTTGTTGATGTAGTTTCTGCTGAATATGGATGCTGGACGAATGGTATTGAAACTATCTACTTTCAGAAAAAGAAAAGCAAGTTTGAAACAGATGTATTTCCAGTCAATGATTTTCCAAGATATGGCGAAGATGCTTCATTTATTTACACCACCGACCGTAGAAGATTAAGGGTTGCTACAGGCAACAATTTATTGTATGCCTTCAAGCGTTGCCACGATTATATTCACGCCAACCAAGGCGGAAGCAAGGAGCAGATATTTTGGGAGTTTCTGAAAATACTGTTTGCTAAAATTGAAGACGAAACCCACGGAGGCAGACCTCGATTTGCTATCAGAAGTGCAGAAGAAAGAAATGACAAACAAGGTCATAAAGAAGTTAAAGACAGAATTGAAATACTTTTCAAAGAAGTCCGTAAACGAAACGAGTTTAACGGATTGTTTGATGCACAAACCGAAGGGCTTCTCTTCAATCCTGAAACAATTTCTTATATCGTAGCTCAGTTAGAGAAATACGATTTCATTCACTCTTCTGTAGATGTAAAAGGTGTGGCTTATGAAACTATTGTTGGTCCAACTTTGGAAGGCACTAAAGGTGAATTTTTCACACCACGTAATGTAGTGAAAATGGTGGTTAAAATGCTTGACCCCAAACCCAATGACCGCATTTATGACCCTGCTTGTGGCACTGGTGGCTTTATTGTAATGGCATTTAACTATGTAAGTGAAAAGCTTCGCCAACAGCACAAAGCCAATTGGAAGAACCCCAATAAACCAACCGAAGAAGAAGAAAAAGCCTTGTTTGATGAAGTACATCAGGCAGGGTACAACATATTCGGCACGGACTTCAACAGCAATTTGGTGAAAGCTGCCCAAATGAATATGATTATGAACAATGATGGCAGGGGTGGTTTATATGCAGAAAACGGATTGGAAGATCCCAATGCTTGGAAATCTAAAGAAGCCAAACAAAAAATTCAGTTGGGTTCTATGGATTTTGTGATGGCAAATCCACCATTTGGAGCCAAGATAAAAATTGACCGAAACGAAATTCTGGAACATTACGAACTAGCACACGGATGGAGCAAAACCGAAGATGGAAAATGGGTTCAAGAGGGCAATTTGAAAAACGCTTTAGAACCAGAGGTGTTATTTGTAGAACGCTGCATCAAGTTATTAAAACCAGGCACAGGTAAATGCGGCATTGTTTTACCCGACAGTATTTTAAGTAACCCCGGCTATGCCTATGTACGCTACTGGATTTTGCAAAATTGCCAAGTACTTGCTAGTGTAGATTTGCCAGTAGAAACCTTCTTGCCACGAACAGGCACACAAACCAGTGTACTCATACTGCGGAGAAAAAGCGACCAAGAAAAATTGATGGAGAGTATGAGTGGGCAAATGAAGCCTTATGAAATTTTTATGGCCAATGTGAAAAAGGTAGGTAAAGACCGCAGAGGTGGTTTCGTTTATAAGAAAGATGAAAAAGGTAGAGATATTGTAAATCGTGATTTATACAAACCATTCGCTGAATCTACCATTCTTGATTTTCTGCCTGTAGTAGAAACAACAGGTAGAATTGTTGATGATGAATTGCCTAAAGTTGCTGCAATGTTTCACCAATACAATAAATCGAAATAATATGAGAATCTTAGATTTATTTGACCTTGAAACTACTATTGTGGACTCATCTAAAATAAGTTTAGATGAATCTAGAATTGACCCGCAATTTTTTTCATCCAACCAATTATTTATTGACAATCTTGATACCAAGCCACTTTCACATTTTTGCGAAGAAATATTCAATCCCGGTGTATTTAAACGAGAATTCCTCGAAGACTCCAATGAATGCAGGTATTTAGCAAGTGCTGAAATTGCTTCATTCGAACCCGAAATAACCTATATAACAAATTCACAAGCTGATGCACTTAGGCTAAGAGTAAAAAAAGGTTGGGTTCTAATTACAGGCTTCGGAACGATTGGTAGCATTCGAATTACAGATTCAATCATTGATGGATATGCAGTCGCCAATAACGTAACAAGAGCTATTGTTAAAGAAAAATACAGTGGCTTCATTGCTGCGTTTCTTGCAAGTGAATACGGAAATAAGCTTTTAAACGATTATGCTGCTGGGGCAGTAGTAAAGTATATTGAAGCACCACAAATATCCAAGATACCTGTTCCTGTAATAAATGAAAGCATTATTTCATCAATTGACAAAAAGTACTTAACAGCCGTAACTTGTCGTGAACAATCCCACGAATTACTACAGAGAGCCAATGCCCTCGTTCTTCAATACAACAACCTTCCGCCAATAACCGACATAAAACCTGAAACCCTTGATTCAGATAGGATGGTAGAAATAAGAATGACAAACTTGAATGAGTTTACCCAAGATTATCGCTTAGATGCTCATTTTTACAATCCAATTGCAAAGGTAATTGTTGAAAATATCATTCAACATTGCCCTAAAAATGACAACTTATACAATATTGCGGACTGTTCATTTAGAGGCAGTCGCTCTACTAGAAACTATGTTGATAAGGATAATGGGATTGCATTCTTATCGGGTAAAAATATTATTCAGATAAGACCCGACTTCAAATACATTTCAAAATCGGAGACTGCCAATCTTGATGATATGTTGTTGTCAGAAGGTCAAATTTTAATTTCAAGGTCAGGAACACTTGGCAGGACATTACTAATATATAAAAATTATGAGGGCTGTACCGCTTCAGAACATTTAATTCGAGTTAAGCCAGAAACAAGCAAAATTGATTCAGGCTACTTGTATGCCTTCCTATCATCAGATTATGGTTTTCACCAATTACTGAGATATAAACACGGTGCTGTAATTGATGAGATTACAGAAGACCAGATAAGCCAATCCCTAATTCCACTTCCATTAGAAAAACAACAAAAAGAAATAGGCGACTTAGTTCGCCAAGCCTATGAACTCAGGGCAGAGGCAATCAGATTGGAAGATGAAGCTCAAGAATTATTAACCCAAGCATTGACCCAAGTATAAAGATTTTTAAACTATGGTAACGATAACGCAAGAAATATATTTTGAAGAAATAGCCCAGGCGGTTTTCAACGATTTGAAAGCAAAATTACTAAACAAACAACGCAATCACTGTTTGCGGGTAGATTATTTGCCCAAAGATGTGATGCATTTTGCCTGTGAAAAAATCAATACTGATGCTGACCTGAAATCAAAAGAAGTAGAAGCCTATGTACTGACTGATAAAAAAACAGAACCCTTTGAGGTAGAAAGCGGTCGCTTAATTGAATTACGAAATCGTTTGGATTTTGGTGTTTTGGTGGTATTTATTCCACAAGGTTTCAAAGGAGCAGCCGAAGATAGTTATGATATTCACACTTTTGAATCGTATGACTTGGCAGGTGTGTTGGCTCAACACAGAAACGTCATCATTCATAGTTTTTCTGATGAACAGCAAGCCATTGTAAAAGCTGTAATGGAAACATCTGTTGCACGAAAACAGCGTATTGAAAATCAATTGCGTTATCTATTGGCTTTAAAAAATGATGAATGTACTTGGGAAACAGCAGGCGGTTATTTGCACTATCTCAACCTAATTCCTGATTTAAAATTAAAAGAAGAAGATGTTCAGGCTCGTTTGCTACGCAATGGCGAATGTGTTGAACAACTAAGTGATACAGATAAAACTATTTTCCTTGCCATAGAAGCAATGGTTAATAAAGGTCTCGACCCAAGCCACGGTGATGTTAAGAAACATTTATTAGATTTTTTTCGCAACCAAAATCAGGTAAAAGTTAGAGAGTGGACTGAGAAAATATTAACCGATAAAGACTGGCTGAAAAAAATCAGCTTTGACAAATGGCGTTTTAAAGATTTGGCAGGAGACCAAATTGAATTGTTCTTAGAGCCATTCAGAGATAAAGCTGGAAATCCTTTAAGTACAACAGGTCTAGCAGTTGAAGGAGATAATCTTCTAGCTACTACTAATACTAAACTTAAAGTGAAATGGAAAACTAATCCTAGAAAAACACCAAAGGTTTCTCAGTTTGTCATCATACTTGAAAGAGAAGAACAATCAGATGCCAGCAATGAACTGCACCGTAAAACGGCTAAAGGCACAGCTGAACAGGCTAATTTTCCTTTCAATGATGTTGACCTTGAACCAGGTGAAGAATGGTTAGTTCAAATTAGAGTAGTTGCTTTAGACGAAAACAAAGCCAAAATAGCAGAAGACATCAGCGAACCTTTTTATTTGCGTGGTGAAGAAAGTGATACTACTACTGGAGAAACCAAACGTTTCAATAGAATTAGAAATGTTGCAGAAGCAACTTTTAAAGCCACATATCGCTTCAAGCGAGCAATAGAAATTGAAAGTCAAGGTTTGGAAAGCGGAAGAATTTTAATGTATCGCATTAAAACCAACCCAAGAGAAACCTACCAAATTCCTTTAAATGATTTGCTTTATGATTTTGAAAAAAAGATTCTAAATGACCCTTTTAGTTGTGGTGTTTATGAGGTAGACATTCGTAATAGAGGGTTCATTGAACAGTCCGATTTCAAAGCTGGTAAAATAAGTTTATCGATATTCAAAACAGAATTCAATGAATTTTTACAAGCAAGGCGGGAACTTTTTCACGCCATCACTTCTGCTGATGCATCATCTGTCATTGAAACGTTGGACTTAAGGGTATTCCAAAACTATATCATTGATTATGGTAAAGCGTACAAAAAACTTACTGATTCCATTGCTAATACTATTAATGACTCACCTGATGCAGAAGTAAACAATCTGCTTACAAATACGCATTTACTCAATCGTTTAGATACCATTCACATCAAACTTGGAACAGCTGATGAACCAGAAGAAATGATTCTGATGGCACCTACTCATCCATTGAAAATGCTTTGGTTGTTGCAGTATCAGTTGATGTTGTTTGATTGGAGTGCGAAATTGTTGGATTTGGATGAGTCAGAATATAGCAAGGCAGTTGACATTGAAGGGTTTGAGAAAATCTTGCCTTTGAATATTCCTAACGCATTGGCATTTGAGCAAAATGGCTTTTATGTAAATACAGATGTGTTGGATTTGTTTTGGAGCATTTTTCCCAAAAGCACTACAACCGATATTCGTAAGGTAGTGGCATTGATTTCAAAAGCATTAGGTTACAAAAACGACCTTGGTAATATTTCCTCTGTTTCACCATCTCAAATTGCAGATAGACTTTGGAGATACTTACGTCACCATCCTTACATTAAAACTTTGAAGTTAAATGTGTTGAATCCTGGTGATGGTCAGTTGTTTCTAAATACCATCCGAGAATTGCAAAAAATGGATGAGTTTAAGAACCTCAGATATGACATTACATTTTATGGCACATTGGGCTACGAATTAATGGGAAGTGCTTTTGATGATTTAATGAAAGATGAATCATTAATTGAAGGTAGCAGGCCAGATATTGATGATGAGCTTTTAGAGCCAAGTCATAATCCATTATTCCCTAAACTTTTCTTTTCTAAAGTAAAGGTTAACCCCACAAAATGGACAGATATAGTATTTAGAGAAGCGAACGTAACAGTAATCATAGACCAGTTTGTAACCAAATCTACGGCTAGGCCAGTTGGAAATGTGCCAGGCTCATATTTCTTACACAGTTTATTAGCCGAGTATCGTTCAGAATTTAATGTAATGGAAGATGCAGTTACTTGGAGCAGAAAAGTAGTACCGTCACCAACAGCCGAAATCAGCGAAGATGTCGAAACTGCATCACTGATATACAATATTGGTAAAAATGTGCTTGGATTAAGTTGTTCCTACTATGAATGGGGCAAGTCGATTGATTATGTTCCAACCATTCAATTAGAACTGAACAAACAAGATAGGCATATTCTAAGTGAAATCCATAAACGCTCAGATTGGGTTTTCACAATTGATAGAAATTTCGGTATCGAGTATTTTGATAATCCAGAAGACGCAAATCCAAACTTAAAAAGTTATTTGATTGACTACACACCTGAATTTATGGATGGTGTTGGTCACAGATTAATTGTTTCTACAGGTTGGTTAGCTGAAATTGAGAAATTGGTTGAAGATGGACTGAAAAAAATTAATATTCCAACTTCAAGTTTTAGAGCCGAAAAAGTACTTGATATAATAAAATCAGTTTCTGGTAAATTAGCCCTGAAATTGATTAATAACCCCAACAATGCAAGAGAAATTATCGGATTGGCAATTACTCGTTTGGCTCTAGAAAAAGATGGGTTATTGCAAAATGGAATTTTAATTCCTGTTGACACCCATATAGATATGTTTGCTCAAAGCAAACGCAGAAACAGTGACGAAGAAATATCTGTAAAGCGTAGCGATTTGATTTTAGTTACTGCGAAAAATGGCAAATTGAATATCAACCTTATTGAAGTTAAATTCCGTTCAGGTGAAGGAAGCATTACTGAAAGTATGGCCTTGAAAGAAGAAATTGTCAAGAAGAATGAAAATTCAGAAAAAGCATTTAGAACAAAATTCATTTCGGATGATGAAAACCCTAAAATTGATGTTCACCTAACCAACAAATCACTCTCAACGCTTATTGGCTTTTATTTAGAAAGGGCAATCAGACACAATTTGTGTGAAGATAGTGCCGAGTTAAAAACATTGGTCGAGTCCATCAATACAGGTGATTTTGAGTTTGAATTTGAAAAATCAGGCTACATTATACATTGGGCAGGTATTACCAAGCCAGTTGATAATTACAAAGGCAATGCAGTCTACGAATTAGGCAACAAAAAAATTTGTGAACTGCTTGAAATCAGAGAAACTGAAATAGAAGACACCTCTATAAATAAGAATCTTGATAATGATGAAAATTCTGAAGGCAGTATTCCTGTTCCAAATCCCGACGAGCCCAAAACCCCAACATTAATAGGTACAGTGAAAAACGAACCTAAGGATGAACAGGAACAGGAACAAGTAATCCCAAACCAAGAAAAGAAGGAAGAGTTGAAAGTAGAACAACCAGTTAAAGAAAATCCAACAACAACAAAACCAAGAATTGTACTCGGTTCAAATGTTGATAATGGAAAAGATGTGGTTTTTGACCCAATAACAATGACACCAAAGAAGTTGGCTAATCAACATCTCTTGATTGTGGGCAAATCTGGTGCGGGTAAATCACAAACTACAAGTAGTGTACTTTATGAGTTGAGTAAGCAAGAAATACCATTTTTGATCCTTGATTTCCAAGGTGAGTATATCTCAAGTGTTTTGACTAATTCTAAAGATGAATCATTTGCAGAAGCTACAAAAGCAATGGCTTTAGACCCATCATTTGGTATGGATATTAATCCACTTGAACTATCTGTAGATGGTAATACAGGTCAGAAAATCGGGTATATGAGCAATGTTTATCAAGTTTCAAGTATTTTGAAACAGATTTTTGGCCTTGGCGATATACAACATCCTGTTTTGAAAGATGCTATAAAACGTGCCTATCAAGAAAAAGGATTTTCCGTAACAGATAGGTCAACTTGGAATAATGAACCACCACAATTCCAAGACATTTGGTCGATTCTAGAGTTTATGGAACAAAATGAAGGAACAAATGTGAGAAACTTGAAGTACAGAATTGAGCCATTATTTGAAAACAACATTTTCGTTTCAGGTGAAGGAAGCGTTTCTATCAATGACATTCTTAGCAAAAATTCAATTATAGATTTATCAAAACTTCATACACCTGAATTAATGAAGTCTGTAGCAAGATTTGTTTTGCAAGCAGTTTATAATCGAATGTTGGCTGACGGCCCATCCAAATCAATAAAACTTTATGTAGTTATTGACGAAGCTCATAAACTCTCTTACGACCAAACTTTAACTGACTTGATTCGTGAAGCAAGAAAATATGGAGTAGGTTTCATTTTAGCTTCTCAAAGTGTACGTGACTTTGCAACAGTTGTATTTGAAAATATGGGTACTAAAATAGCCTTACAATTAGAGGGTGAAGATGCAAAATTTATGGCAGATAATTTTGGTGCAACAGATAAGCTTTCTAAAGAAGCTGTTCTTTCAATGTTACCTTCTCAAAAACCACTAAGAGCATTAATAAGAAATAATCATTTTGAACCTTTTGCACAGGTGGACATAAAACCGTTTTATGAGAAGTAATTTTTCATATTTATATGAGCAGATAATATTAGATTATTTACTGCTAATTGAGATTTATGATTTCTAGTTCAATCAATTAATTAAAATGCTATTTACAATAATCGAAAGATTTGGTAGAATACCTTATGATGCCAAAAATCAATTTTTCTTGCATTGGGATGATTGGAACGATTATGACTATTATACATTATTTCGTCTTACCTACAACGATGATTCTAGTACAAATATCGAGATAGGTTCAGTCAAAATTGCGTTCATAAATCAGAAAAAACTTGATCGTGTATATTCCATAGGTCATTCATTTGATGAATTACCCCAAGAGTATTTTTCAGTTGGGTTAGATGATTCGTATTATGATAACTTAAATAAATTAGGGTCTTCTACTAGAGATAGCGTTTTAATTGCACTACGAGACATTGCAAGAGATGACGATATTTTTAAAATCGCAATGGAACAAGAAGTAACTCACAGCTCTTTTTTAAGGGGTCTAAGTGTAACTACAATTACAGGTCAATTTCGAAGAATGGCATTTGGTGATGTAAGATTAACTAAATACGATTTTTCTTTTGAAGCACCTAAAATTTCTGGTGCATCTTCAAATATTTTGCTCACATTCAAAGTTCGTCCTCATTCAAAGCCACCTACTAATATTCATATTCTTATTGGTCGAAATGGTGTTGGCAAAACACATTTAATCAATAATATGATTAATGCACTTTATGAGGCAGATGATGATAAAAATTCATTTGGTAAGTTTAATTTTGAAAGAGAGAATAATCAAGAATTAATCTTTGCGAACCTGATCTGCGTTTCTTTTAGTGCATTTGATTCTACTTTACCAAAAGCCCAAAACATTAGTCCATTTACAAATATTCAATACTCGTACATTGGTTTACAAAAGTTAAAAGATGGGAGTATTAATGAATTTTACATAAAGTCAAAACAAGAGCAGGCTGAGGATTTTTTTGAAGGATTAAATACTTGCTTTCATAAATCTAAAATTGTTAAATGGAAGAATGCAATTGAAAAATTACAGTCAGACGAACATTTTCGTGAAGCAAATATTACCAGCCTTGGTGATTTATTTATTGAGTCGCCAAAATTGGTTAAAGACAAGGCTATTGATTTATTTAGTAAGTTAAGTTCAGGTCATAAAATAATACTGTTATCAATCACTCAGTTAGTAGCACAAACTCAAGAAAGAAGCTTTGTTTTGATAGATGAGCCTGAAGCTCATTTGCATCCACCATTGCTTTCAGCATTTACAAGGGCTTTATCTGAATTGCTAATTCAAAATAATGCTGTTGCAATTATTGCAACACATTCCCCTGTTATTCTACAAGAAGTTCCAAATAGCTGCGTTTGGAAGCTAAGGAGAAGTGGAATTGAAGCCATTGCAGAAAGACTAGAAATTGAAACATTTGGTGAGAACGTTGGTAGATTAACCAGTGCAGTTTTTGGGCTCGAGGTTATGAATTCTGGCTTTTACAACATACTGCATAAAATTGTTGATGAATTTGAAAGCTATAATGACGCTTTGGAGCATTTTGACAATAACATCGGAATGGAAGCCCGTTCAATTTTAATGACGTTATACAATAACAAGAATAATTCAGTAAATTCTTTATGATAAAATTATTAAAGCCTGACTATAAAGTTGAAGAGGTTTATTTGTTATGTCTATCCAATTATGAAGATGCGGATAAAAAACAAAGGCTAACAGACTGCAAAGATTTTGTTGTAAAAGCATCAAATGATTACGAGCAATATGCTAAAACAAATAGTCTTAACTATTTTATACCTGTTAAAGTTACGAAGCAAAATAAAAATGATAAGATTATTAATGACTTAGTATCAGTTGAAGAATTAAATGATGTATATACTAACAAATTTGCTGCTAAAGGTTCGCCTGGTAGGCATATTTATGATAAAATAAAAACAATTGCTAAACTAGGAACCTGTCCCTTATGTTGCCATCGTGATGTTACACAACTTGACCATTATTTACCAAAGGCAAATCACCCTCTATTATCCGTAACACCAATTAATCTGGTGCCTTCGTGTAGTGATTGTAATAAAATAAAGTTAGCTAATAGCCCTTCAAAAAAAGAAGAAGAAACTATACATCCATACTATGATGATTTAGAAAATTCAGTTTGGTTAAATGCCAATGTAATTCAATCAACACCACCAACGATTGTTTATAGTGTTATCAAACCATTAGAATGGGATGATACATTATTCAAAAGAGTGCAATATCACTTTGAAATTTTACAGCTTAATGATTTATACAGTGTGCAGGCAGCAAAAGAGTTAGTTGAAATTAATCATTCTATAAGTGAAAAATTTGGAGAAGGTGGCAGTGAAGCAGTAAAAAAGTATTTGTCTGGTGAAGCCATTAGCAGGTCAAAAACAAATAAAAATTCTTGGAAAGCAGCATTATACACAGTCATAAGTAAAGATGATTGGTATTGCAGTGAAGGATTCCAACATCAGGTTCAATAGGATAAGAATATCTTATTGCTTAAACTAAGTTGAAAATCGTAACCATTTTCCTTTAAAAAATTATTTTCTCAAAAGTTCACTTGTTCCTTTTTTGTTAAAATTTCACTTATAAGTAAAATGGTTTCAAGAAAAGGCACTATTATTGCATCCTCTATTCTTTTATAAGTGAATTACGAAATCATACCATTAGATGAATTTTCGGGTAGCAAAGCTACTATCTATTCTGCATTGCCAGATGGAGAAGAGCTAACCCTATTCGACAAATTCGTGGAAGAGTATAACGAAGATTTCCCAGATGAAATACTTAGTATTGGCGACTTATTACAAGATATGGGAAATAAATATGGCATCAGGGAAAACTTAATAAAAATTAATGAAGGAAAACCTGGCGATGGTGTTGTAGCCATTTATGATAACCCAGATAAAAACCTCAGATTATATGGAATTAGATACGGCCTTACAATTTTGATTTTGGGAAGTGGTGGTATAAAAACTAAGGATATAAGAGCTTGGCAAGAAGACACCAAATTAAAAGATGAAGCACAAGCTGTAATTAAAATAAGTGAACAAATAGCCCAACGAATTATCGATAAAGAAATCTGTTTTAGTGACGATGGTTTACAATTATTAGGTAACCTAAATTTTTCAAACAATGACAACGATTAAAAAAACACAAAGAACAAGCAATCCCTTAATAAAAAGAATATTATCAGATGCATCACCTTTGAAAAGAATGCAAAACAAAAATCGTGTAGCATTAGCTTGTCGTATTGACGACCTTATTAAGGCAAAAGGCTACAACAACTCAACTTTTGCAGAAAAAATAGGTAAGCAACCCTCAGTTATTACTAAATGGCTAAGTGGTACACACAATTTTACAGTAGATACCTTAGATGAAATCGCATATCATTTAGGTGTAGAAACTGCATATTTAATGCAACCACAGCAAGTACAAGTCATCTATCAAAAAACAATACAAGTAGTAACAAAAGTTGTAGAAGTTGAGCGTATCAGTAAGTATAATTTTTTTAGAAATAATAGATACAATTCAATTGGCGGTGTAGGCCATATCGTTGGTATGCCTTACACTTCTTTAATAGCTAAATCTTAATACTATGTCTGAAATAAAAAATATAGATATTCCTGCCGAAATACAATTTAGGGGTATTGAACTTATCAGTAGCAATATAGCTTCTTCATCAGTTAATATCGAAAATAACCAAGCATTTACTTTTGAAATAAAGACTGAAATACAACTCAGTCAAGAAAATAAGTTTATCATAGTCATAATTGGGGTTCAAATATTAAATGGAGCAAAAGATATTCAGTTAGGAAGTCTTACAACAAGCAATATATACTACATTGACAATTACGATAGTATTGTAACACAAGATAGTAATGGTAAGATATCAATTCCAGATGCTTTAATAACTACTTTAAATTCAATATCCATATCAACAACTAGAGGTGTGATGTGGAATACATTCAAAGGTACTTTTTTACATAATGCTATTTTACCAATACTCGATCCTACAAGCATAAATAGCCAAAGGGCAGAATAATTGAGTAGCACAGCAACTATTATACCCACCCAGCCTACTCACTGAAAAACGGCTTATGCAGTGCTATGCTACAAGCCTTGCCGATACTGCATTTTGTGTTGCTGCCAATTTTTAACTGCAATACTTTTTTATTGCAATGCAGCTATGCTATTTGGCACATTGCAAGCCTCGTTCCTCGTTTGCAAAGAGCCATCCAAAACACAAAGCATAGCAATAAAAAATACAGTCATTCCAACCACCACCACCATGCCTTTCCTTTACAATCCATGTTCAAGCTCTACGTTTTGTTTTTAAGCGATGCTGGTCTACTAGGTAAAACTA
>NZ_JBHSDC010000006.1:0-3373 GCF_042651445.1 Parasediminibacterium paludis | reverse complement strand
TTTGCTACAACAACACCATGCATTAATTAGTATGACACAGAGTGGCGACCCACTGGAAAATGCCATAACAGAAAGGGTAAATGGTATACTAAAAACAGAGCTGATTAGTAGCTTTTATAATAACATTGATGAGGCGGCGCTACACATTAGCAGGTGCATTATTATTTACAATTACAAGCGGAGACATAGCAGCCTAAACTGGCAGATACCTGCTGAGGTTCATAAGCAAAAAGGACCGCAAATAAAACGTTGGAAAAACTATTATAAAGCACCTCAAAGCAAAGAAGTTATGGTGCAAGAAACTTGATGGGCCAAGGCACAAAAAACAGTTCCTTTAGCTGTGAATGGCTACAGAACTGTTTTTTGCCCACGCACGGCGAAAAACCTTTTAGTCAATATTATTTAGGATGATTTATTTTAGTCAACTAAATGCAGGATTTTATCTATTAACCAGTCAACCTATATCAGGACGAGGCAGTCAGCTGTTCGACTTCAGTCCCAGCTTGACGTTATAAATTTGGCTTATGAATAAAACATCAGCAATATTGCAATTATCAACTTCGGTTATGGGCTGACGGAATTCTAATTCCCCAACAAACGCCAAGCCTTTTTCGTTATGTGCCATATTGCGACAACTACAAAATAGACGACTATGAATGACGTAGAAAAATTAGTAGCCTTTAACAACATTAGGGCTTATCTGACAGAAGAACAACAACAAGAATTGTTGAGAACTTTAGCATTAGACCCGACAAATCTATCTCATAGACTTCGTGGACTTAATGTAGAATCGGAATTTTTTGTCATTCTTCATTTGCTACAAAGCTGTAAACATATTTTATCGTTTGACGAAGCGACTTCGGTTTTAACACAATCATATTCACCTGACAGTTGTTTAGTTTTAAAAAATGATGAAAAGATTTTTGTAGAAATAAAAAGCAAAGACGAGTTTGCATACAAGATTAGCGGTGGCAACCTTCAAAAAAGAATTGACTTTGCTAAGGAGTTTGGTTTCAAACTCTACTTTGCTGTTAAACTCGGTAGTTTTTGGGGTCTTTATTCAAGCGATTTCTTGCAAAGTAAAAACGGTAAATTGACTTTCCCAGACGACTATAATAATTCAGATTTTGAAGAGGTTTTTGGTAGTCAATTAATCATTGCACCGAAAGGAATTAAAGTTGAAAGCTATTATTCGCCAGACAAAGAATCTTTAATTGGCATTAAACACGGAACTTTTGGAAACTTGTTTTCATACAAATTTTACTTTCAAGACAATTTAATTTTTGAAGTAAAAAAAGAGAACGAATCAGAAGCATTATACAGCATTATTCTTGAAGCACTGCACGATGAAATGTCAAAACAGTTTCAAGAAATCAAAGACTTGGGCGACCAGACAACTTTAATAACAGAACAACTTTTAGAAAACACGTTCTTTTACGATTACAATTTTCTTTTATCTCACATATATCACACTCAAACGAATTTCGGGTACATACTTGACAGCACGACTTTTTACAAATCCGTAATTGAGGAAAAAGGAAAAACACCAATAAACAAAGAACTTTTACAGACAGTCATTAAATTAATGCAAAACAAGAAAGTTCCATTAATTATCTCAACATTGAAAAAAGAAAAAATGACAAAATAATACGGCACATAACACGAGGTTTTGCAATAGTGGGGCAGACGAAATAAATATCAACATTTGAGCTACTATTTTGCTTCAGTTCGGGCAGACGAATATAAATTTGGCTATGAATAAAACATCAGCAATATTGCAATCATTGGGCTTTGGTTATGGGCAGACGTAATTCTATTTCCCCACCATCGCAAAGCCTTTTTCGTTAGCAACCATTTTATGGCAAGACACGACCTTACAGATTGGATTATTCATTTTGTTCACAGAAGGAATCCAGAAAATGACCCATTAGAATTCTCATATGATTTTGAGGACTTTGAATATATCCCACATCCAGACGGATTTACTTATGACGGTGAACCATTTGTATTGACTAATAAATATGAAGAAGATGACTATGGATTAGCCCCTGATGACTATGCAATATGTGTTCTACAGAAGATTCTTCATGATGGATATGTTAGAGCAGGATGGTCCTACAGGAGAGGAACGCCAACGATTTACGGACCCAAAGCTGCAGTTTGTTTTACCGAAATGCCATTATACGGTTTAATTGAGTATGCCAAAATACGTGCAGATGAAAATTATACGGAACAATATGGAATAGCTTTTTTAAAAGACGAACTTTTTCTAGCAGGAGCAAGACCTGTAATTTATGGATTAAGTGGTGGACATAAAGAAGCCAAGGAATCAGACCTGTTCTATGGCAAAGGCCTAAGGACTCTTGCATCGGAATGTGGCATTGGACTACGAGAGCAGTTTAGATATGTTTACACAAAACTGACTTCATTTAAGAAAATAGATTGGACGCATGAAAGAGAATGGAGATGGGCTGACCTTGAGCAGTCCTTTGACTTTCCAGGAATGCCAATTTTTGCAAAAAATGATAAAATTACTTTTAGCAAAATAATTGTCATCGTTAAGACTACTGAAGAAGTTGAAAGAGTCATAGAACAACTTAAAAATCTTTATCATTCTAAATCCACAAATCACGGAAGAGAGTACAACCTTAAAGTGATTGAAAATACATACGTCCTTTCACTTGATGAAGTAGCCAAAATTACAAAAGACCCCAATTTGGTTAAGCTGGACGATTTACCATTAAGTTCTATCCCAAAAATTCAAAAAATTAAAGTAACGGCAGAAACAATCGAGAAAATTAAGATAGCAATTCAACAAGCATCAGAAATCTTTTATAATGAATCAGAAAAATTTATCAATGAACATGGTGAGAAAGCCCCATGTGGGTGGTCACACGTAGTGACTTGGGAGTCAAACACAGAAATAACTCAAGCACTAGTTGATTTAGGATTTGCAAATTCTTATGCAGATGGCTATTATTATATTAATGGGTTAAAATCTTATCCAGGTCAATCTATTGATGTTGACGAAGCTGGTGCAAAAGCCGCAGCAGAATTTTTGACAAAAGAGTTGGGACAAAAATTTAGTTACCATTCAAGATTTGACTAAAAACGGTTGCTAACAAAAGGTTTGCCGCAAGGCTGGCAGACGGAATAACAATCGGCAGTTGTACTACTATCAGCTAATATCGGGCTTGACCAAATTCTATTTGGCTTTTAGTTGTTAACTTCAACATCAGTTTTTTTAATCGGCTTCAGTTGCCGGGCGGACACAGCAACTATTCCAGCCCTCCGGCAAGCCTCGAACGTCAGACTGTGAAAAAACTCTGTTTATTGATTTTTTAATCTTTTTTCCTCGTTGCGGTTAGCTTTG
>NZ_JBHSDC010000005.1:0-87264 GCF_042651445.1 Parasediminibacterium paludis | reverse complement strand
AAATTTTATTTCTGTAGGTGTCTTCATAAAATCAAAGCTAATTCGTTGATATACGCAGGTTGCTATTGCTGCTACTATTTTTTGAGGCTAATTGATTAATTGCAAAACATATTTTCTTTTGTTGGTGCACTGCGTACATTTCAATTGCTACCTCTAATGTAATAAAATATTATTAGGCTGCAAAAAAGTGCAGATTGCTTCGTTCCTCGCAATAACAGGGAGGAAGTAGTCGACAGACCACTGACGAGAGGCCAGTGCAAAAATTAATTTTTGGGATTTGGGTATTGCAAATGCCTTTTATCTGTACTTCGGGATGCCCTACGGAACATCCCTAAAAGCGAAAAAATATTTTGACTTTTCAAACTTTTTTATTTTCTTACAATTTATAAAAAACAAAAAAAATGAAAAAAAATCTCATTTTTGCCCTAACGTTCGTTAATGTATTACTTGGCTATAACAATAAAAATTATGCGCAGAGTAATTATGCGTTATTAAGTCGAATCGATATAGAAAGTGTAATATCATCTTCTCCAACATGGGACCCAAATGTTACAACCTATAGTTATACAATTTCTAAAAAGGGTACTTTTAGTTTTAGTGCAGTTACAGAAAATAAATATAAAATACAATCAATTAGTTTGAATATGAATGGAACTCAAATTCCCTTACTATTTGAATCCAAGAATATAAATGCTCAAACTTCTTGGATTTTTAAACCCTATGTTTCGAATAATACTACCTCAGTTTTTCAATTAATTGTAACTGCGCAAGACGGGATAACTCAAAAAACCTATAATATTAGTATTACTAATAATTCTGAACAAGCTGCGCAACCTAAGCAAACTACACAAACTACTCAAACAGTTCAAGCCCCCTTAAGTAATGACGCAACTCTATCAGGAATTCGTATTTACACAAGAAATTTTAAACCACAAGGTTCTGCTGGCTTTCCTGCTTCTGGTTGGACGCCATTTGATAAATCATTTTCTTCAAATGTGACAAATTATACTGCTACATTTAATGCTAATACTACTGCACCAAGTAATTCTATAGCTGTATGTGCAAGAACGTCTCAAAGCGGCTCAAAAGTGCAAATTAGTGTTAATGGGCAAATTGCAAAAAATGGTCAAGATGATATAGATAATTTTTTTAAAGGAAATAAATTTCATTCAGATGGTAGTGGGGATGACAATTTTCTAAGAAGTAATGATTTTACAGTCGTTCCTAAAAATACAACTACAAGTATTGAGATTGTTGTAACTGCACCTGATGGAACAACCCAAAAAACTTATTATGTTAGTTACAATTGGCTAAATGTAAGCCCATAACAACAAATACTTTATTGGATGATTCAAAAGCACATACTTTTATGTGCTTTTTTGTTTAATAAAGTCTGACAGTAATGAAATTTATGTTCAGTCAGTTCAACAGATGGAAAAAGGCTGACAGAACAATTTGTATTTTAAAATTTGAACTATCTTGACCTAAAAAGTTTACACAAAAAAGTGTAAACTTTTTACAGGCAAGACAATTTCTATCGAAGGTTCATAATCAAATGATAGTTTGTTGGTTTTGTGTCCTTTTACAGTTATAGCCAATTTTGAGATGTAGAGCCCTTATCATTTATATCCTCACCTTCTAATAGGAAGTCAATTATAAACTTTTCTGCTGAGTAGTCAAACTTGGTTATACAGAGATTGTAATCTTCTTCATTATATGTTTCAAAATTTCAACTAACTTTTTTGGAAGCACGATGTATCGTTTCAAAATCACAGCTAACTCGTTAATAGCCACAGGTTGCTATTTCTGCTAATATTTTTTTGAGTCTAATTGATTGATTAAAAAATATATTTATTAAATATGTACGTAGTTTCAAAACTACGTATATTTTGTATTATTGGTGTACTAGGTACATTTCAATTGTTATTGCAATGTAATAAAATATTACAGGGCTTCAAATAAGTGCAGATTGCTTCGTTCCTCGCAATGACGTGGAGTAGTACGGATTGCTTTATTCTTTACAATGTCGTTGGCGCTTCGCTCGGATTTTTTTACCACATAGACACAAAGGTACTTAGGATTAAAGGGAATTTAAGAATAGTATGTGTTAGAGCGTTTTCACTATCGACCGATGACTGTGGTCTATGGACTGGTTTCAAAAGCAGATTGCTTCTTTTCTTTTGGGGTTGGGTTGAGCGGGGGGGAGCAAGGTAAAACAGCCTTGAGCCAAAAAAAGCAGAGCCTTGCGGTACAGGTAGCTGCTGCTACTCACAACACGAAAATTACACAGTAAAAAATGCAAATATAAAAATAGTTTCAGTTGTTGATGAGTTAAATCCTATCTGTTAATTTGTTTAATTCTGAGTTTTTTTGAAAATTTGGTAAATCATTGTCCATGTTATTACTCGATTTTGCTGGAATTGTTTTATTGTCTTTTTTTATTGTTTTCATTTTTATAAAAAAGCAAAGAAAACAGACGGACATATTCTTAGTTTTAAGTAATTTGAATTTAATTATATTATTAATAGTAGATGCTTTTTTTCAAAAGCAATTAACACCGTTGATTTTTCTGCTGTTGAATATTGTACCGCTTTTTCTTTATCCCCTCTTTTTAATATTTGCATTGGAAACTTTGCAAGAAACATTCCATCATCGCGGTAGATGGCTTTTGTTTTTTCTACCTGTAACTATAACCACTAGTTTTATTAGTGCCGATCTTTTTATTTTTCATGATTATACTAAAACTGAACTAGAAAAATTGTATAACAGTCCTACCATAATTTATCATCTTCTATGTAAATTTTTTCCTCTGATTTTCATTTTTGCTTTTTTGAAACTAATCAAAAGATTGAATGACTATTCCAAATCTATAAAAGAACGTTTTTCCTTTGTAGAGCCTATTGAGGTAACTTGGTTAAGAAATTCTACATGGATTTATATCTGTATTATATTGATTACACTAATAGGATTTCTATTAGCACAGTTTCAAATTATTCCAATTTCTCTTCATGTTTTTTGCAATTTCATCGGCTTTTTATTATTTATTTCGATCTTTTATGTCAGTTTACATGGTATCAATCAGTATACCATATCTGAATACTATGGTTTTAATGACACCAGTTCTGAGTTTATAAACACAACATATCCAAATACAAATCGCTCAATAGATTATGATATTAATAAATACAAAACATCTGGCTTAACCCCAAACGATATGCAGCAAATATTTGAGCAGGTGGTATTGTTATTTGAGACGAACAAGATGTATTTAGAACCAAAACTGCAATTAAATGATGTAGCAAAGGCTTTGAAAATTTCTTCCCATCATCTTTCTCAAACTATTAATAGTTGTTCAGGCAAACCATTTTATGATTTTGTAAATAGTTATAGAGTCAGTCATTTGAAGAGATTATTAGAAGATATTACCCAACAAAAATTCACCATTTTATCTTTGGGTTATGAAAGTGGCTTTAATTCGAAAACAACTATAAATCGTGTCTTCCGACAAGAAACAGGGATTTCACCCTCAGAATATCAAGAACTACACAAAAAATTACACTCATTAAGCGATTAGTGTAGCACATGTAAAAATAATAAGGGTCATGTTATAAGATGGGGCGACCAGGTCTTTGATACCATTGAATTTCGTGTTTAATTATTTGATTAATAGTTAAACAACAACACATGAAACGAAAAGACTTTTTACTAGCAACAGGTAGCTTAATTACAGCCGCTATGCTAAGTCGACTTGATGTACAAGCATCCAAATTTGATAACACAAGGGGCGACAATTACAGACCTACGCCTTCAGTTTTAGATGTACCAATCCTTCAAGTATTGTGTTATGGGGTTAATTCGCCTAACCCACATAACACACAGGCATGGAAATTTAAAATTGAAACTGACACATCTTGCTTATTTTATGTAGACGAAACCCGACTACTTACTGCCACAGACCCAATAGCAAGACAAATTCATATTGGATGTGGTTGTTTTATCGCATTAGCCGAAATAGGCGCACGAGAATTAGGCTATGGTATGCAAATCGATTATTTACCAGAAGGCGATTATTCATATCATGAAATTGGTAAAAAGCCACTAGCCAAATTAAAAATAAACAAAATAAATCCACCCAAAGATCCACTTTTTAATGTTATATATAAAAGACAAACGCTAAGAACTATCTACCATGGAAATCTAATTTCCAATGATGAATTTAACAATATCGTAGAGATTTCCCAACCTAAATATTCAGCGATTGAACTCATCAATAATTCCGCACCTCTTAAAGAAGCATTAGACATTTTGTACAAAGGAATGGAAGTAGAATGCTATGACTGGCATGCTTTTGATGAATCAAGGAAATGGTTTAGAGTAAAAGAAGATATTGCTCTAAAAAAAGATGGTCTTAACTTAAGAGTTAGCGGTGTTAAAGGCCTGAATCTATGGGTTTCAGAACAAATGCTAACGGGCTATCCATCAAAATTGTGGCATGATAACCGTACAATAAATGGATTATTAGCAGGGCATTATGAAAAAGTAATGTCATCAAAAGGTATTGTTCTATTTAAAACCACAAGCAACCAATTAGCTGACTGGATCAAATGTGGACAGGACTACGCTCGTTTTCAACTAGCTGCATGCCAAAAAGGAATAGGTATGCACCCCCTTAGTCAAGTGCTTCAAGAATATCCATCCATGCAACAACTTAGTAGCGCATTTGAACAAATGATGCAAATAGAAAAGCCTATGAAAATACAGATGGCTGTAAGAATAGGTAGAAGTCATCCTGACGGATTTTCTTATAGAAGAAACACGAAAGATTTAATAATCAACAGTTAACCAAAAAAATTACAATGAATAAACCTATTTTATTAGCAATATTATTATTGGTAAATACTTATGTTAAATCGCAAGAAAAAAATGCACAACGATTAATAGAGGAAGTTACCACCACTCTTGTAAACAATCAACTAAGTCCTGAAATTTTGAAAATTGAACAAGCTTCAGGATTTACAAAAGGAAAACTGAACCCAGATAATGGAAACACCATTAATCAATTTCAGCAAAGTACATTTGCTATTTCAGCTTTTCCATTTACGATTGTAAAAAAACAAAATACACAATTGTTTATGGGGCTTGGGTATCAAACACAGATATTTAATCAGTTCGCTACAATGAATGCGGATAGCGTATTTGCAAAAAATATTCAATCGGCATACCTTGGCACAGCCCTTATTATTAAGTATAATAACCACATCTTCTGGCAAAATTATCTACAAACTGGCTTTTACGGAAGAAAACCATTTGAAAATGTAGATAAAACATTTAATATTCAATTTGTAAGTAAGCTCAATTATAAACCTAACCGTGATCTTAATTATGGTATAGGGCTTGCTTATTTTTCAAATATGGGTGAACCACTGATATTACCAGCAGTATCTGTAACTTATTCTCAACCACATTGGTTAATCGATGTGAATTTTCCCATTAAAACCGAAATAGAAGGTATTATGGTACATGGTATTTTAAGACCTGTGGCAGGCATCTCTTACCATGGCGGTAATTATTATCTTTCTAATAATCAATACCTGTATAATTTTGGTGCATTAGGATATTTAGGTATGCGATTTAAATTAATGGATATGGTCTATATGTATTCAGCATATCAAGTTGGTGTGTTTGATGCTTATAAATTTGGTACTAGTCACCAACTTTCTAAGTTGGGTAATTATTCAGGTCAAAGCCAATTTGTGATTTCATTGAATATACAAGCACCAACATTTATACCTCGCTTGCAACATTAGATTTGGTTATTATTTTTTTAAACTACTTATTTATAAAAAAATACCGTCTCAAAATGATGAGGCGGTATCTTTTTATTTAGATAAGCTGATGGTACAATACTATTTTTTGATTTTTGAATCAGAAGCCGTTGGCGATCTAGCCTTATTTTGGCAAATGATATAACTTATTGATTTTGTCAATGATTTGTTTCCCAATAACTGTTAAACCATCATATCTATCATATAACTGCTGCCAAGGAATTAATGACTTAGTAAGTGATCTACCTTTAGGTGTTGTTAGAACTTCCCATTTTGCTAAGTCGCTGTCAATATCTTTTACATTATCTAACATATAGTTTTGCAAAGTAGTATTATTATTTACCCAACTACCTTCCGAAGCACTAACAGCAGGAATTACATCTTGGTAATAGTTTAAAATATCTAAAGCCAAACTGTCTTCTTCAATAGTCATAATTTTCCCAGCCGATAAAAAACCATTAAATCTATTTTTATGAGGTCTCAGATAAATATTATATTTTATTTCAGGTAGATATTTGCTCAATGAGTCATTGTTTGGTGGTGTATTTTTTCGTAGGCTATTTAAATATTTGTAAGTTGTATCTATATGCGCAAAAAACAATTTAATATCTTGTACATCTTTTATGTCTAATGCAATATCTTCTTTAAGGCCCAATAAAAATGTTTTAACCTGTGCTTGTTCTTTTTTGTGCTCGCTCCAATTATGAAAGCTTATTGATAATGTAATTGCGAAAACGATGATGAAAATTTCAATGAAAAATTCTTTCAATTTGTGCCAAAAAGAACCTTGGGATTTTCCAAATAGTGCATATAGCTTCTTAGTATGCTTTATGATTTCTTGTTCCGCCATTTGATGCTTTGTTTAAGGTATAGATTGTATGCAAAATAGACATTTATGCAAAAAGAATAAAGTTTTTAAATTACTTCGAATGTTTATTACCGATTGATTTTTTGATTGCAGCACCGCAGTTAATAGACACCTACCTTGGATGGTGAATAGTTGATATTTGATAGATGATTTTAAATAGCTGTTGACCATAACGCTTTAGAAAATGCTAACATTGTATTTTACGAATAATGTATGCTACGCAGCGTAACAAAAAAAGTGATGGACGATAGTAACAATAAGTGAAAAGATAGTAAAGAAAGAGTACGAATTTGGGATGGCAAATAAGATTCGAATATTATATAATCTCTATAAGTTCAATATAAGCTAATTTCTAAATTCGCTTCTAGCTATTGTAATTTAAAATTATTTATAATGTCTATTTGATTCTTATAAAATCATTGCTTTCGATTCAATCATACTTAAATTGATCTCGAAAAATAAAAGATATAGCATCTTTTTTATGACGCTTTCAATTTATTTGATGAAAAGATTAATTGCTTCAGCAGCGTTATCTTGAAAAGTAGTATTTAATAGCGCAGGAAAAAAAGTGCTTTGGTCAACCATTTTACCAGATAGCTTCCCCTCTCTGCTAGCATAAAAAATCCCACTTTTATACTGCTCATCTGAGATGCCATCAACAAAACGTTTAGCACCTACCTCTAGCTTATGCACCATATCACCCATTAAAGGAAATACCACAGGCATCATGAAATTTTTCAACATAAATTTCATTGCAGGTGGAAGATTCTCTGGCGCTAATGTGCCCTTTGTATTCCCTGGGCTTACCACAACAAATTTGATAGCAGGGTATTTTCTAGCCATTGATAGCATCCACATAGTTGCTACATATTTAACATATCCATAGGCTTGGGTAACATCAAATTTATTACCAAAATAGGATCCATCAAGAACGGCTGCAAACTCATCTACAGAGGATGTCTTCATTGAAACTGGTTTCATTCCTAACAGCTTTACACCTGGAACAGCTTCCGCACTTGGATACAATACAGTTTTTTTTAACTTATTATATTTGATTAATTCCTCCACTAAAATGACATGACCTAAAATGTTGGTGGCTGCTAATTCAGTCATTCCTGAGGGTGTGAGATTCTTAGCTGTTTTTCCAACCATTCCGCCAGCGTTTAAAATTATTGCATCAATAGGCTCCCTTATTGTCTCTACTGCGTTTCTAACAGAATTTGCATCGGAGACATCGCCAATAATAATGTCAAATATCTTTTTTCCTGTTTGTTGCTCTAGGTCTTTTTTAGCTGCTTCTGCTTTGGCTTGATTTCTACAGAAAAGAATAATCTTCTTTGTTTCTTTTCTCAAGGCTAACTGGCGGGCAGTCTCTTTTCCAAGCCCAATATTGGCACCTGTAATTAATATGGTTTCATTCATTTTTCATCTTTTTTAGTATTGTAAATACACGATACAAAAATGAAGCTTAAAATAAATTTGAACTTGGTAGTAAAGTTCAAAAACTGGTATATCCTGTTCAATTAGTTTTACGGTAGGCAGAAGGCGATAAATGATATTTTTGTTTGAAGGTCTTTGTGAAGTGTGAAGCGTCTTGAAAACCAACCTCATAACAAATTTCAGATACAGATAAATTGGTTGATTGAAGCAATTGTAGCGCTTTTTCTAATTTCTTTTCTTTAATGAAGTTTGCTGGTGTATCTCTAAACTGTGTTTCAAAATCTCTCTTAAACGTTGAAAGACTTCTTCCAGTTAAGCTGGCTAAATGAACCATAGAAATTGATGAATATAGATGTGCTTCTACTACTTCAAATAAACTTGCTTGTCTTGGATTAAATAAATGAGAAAATAAAGTGAAAATATTTTCTGCATTGTCTGTTTGTAGAAGCAATAGTATCAGTTCTTTGATTTTTAATTTAAGCAATTCGTCTGTGACCAAATTTGGGTTCTCAAAATAAAAATCGAGGCTTTGGATGAAATGGGTCACCACACTTTGTTTTTCTATTTTTTTGATATATGATTTATTGGCATGGCTTTGAACGAAATTGGGAAATTCATTTTTGTATAATTCCTTTAAAATTTCTGGATATAAATGAACCGCATAAACTTCACAAGTTTGAGCGGGGTGGTTTCTAATAACATTAGAGAAGTAGTTACCACATCTAAGTAAAACACTTTCCTCAGTTTGAATGGATAGGTGGTTAGTGGGTGAAGTAACAGAAATTACCCCTTCTTTAAGATAAGTAAAACAGGCTTCATCTTGAAAAATTGAACCTAATTTTAATGGGGTCTTGATTACTAATTTTTCAATGGCACATTTATTATTGATGTCAAAATATTTTCTGTCGAGAATCATTTTTAATGGTAGTTAGTGAGTTATTGTATGGTGACAGCAAATGCATCAATAAATGATGGTGCTTAGGGGGGCATTGATTTGAAGATATTCTAAAAATCGAAGAATAATCATCGTTAAAACAATTGATTCTGTATTAACAATTATAAAATCAATTATTCTGGCGTCATCTACATATCAGTTTGCATGTGCAATATAATTGATTGCGTATGCTGTGCAAAAAATGACATATAGGACGACTTTAATTACTAGAAAGAAATTAAGACATTAACTGGCTTTGAAAAAAGCTGAATCTATTTACTGTTGTTTTACTGCAATACAATTCCTGATTTGCTAATAAAAAATAGAAAACTAGTGGTCTTTCAAACCCAACGAAACACCTCTCATGCTGAGGTATACCCGAGGTATACCCGAAGTATGGATAGTGTATGGGGAGTGTATGAAATGAATGGTGCAAATTGTTAGCAAATCCATGTAAAAAAAGGTCGAATTTTCCGCTGCAATATTTTTTCTTAAACACAAATACTTTTTTTGTATTTAATTTGTCAATTTTACACTTGTTATTGCCATAGGTGTAAAAATTTAGTATATCTATCATTGCTGCAGCTAACTTTACCCCATATACATCGCTTAAAAAATACCGCTTTTAACTGTAACGAAATACATACGCCATGAATTATTTTAATCGATTTGCCGCCACTGCAACTTTCAGCTTTTACACTTGCTTGCTTAGTTTTCTATTTGTAGCGTGTAGTAAAAACGACGGTACCACCACCACACTGCCTGTAACGCCTACGCCACCACCTACACCTCCAGCTACTTTTGCAAAAGGAGCCGATGTAAGTTGGCTGACTGAAATGGAAGCCAATGGGATTAAATTTTATAATAGCGCTGGTACCCAACAAGAAGGAATGGCATTGTTGCAATCACTTGGTATTAATACCATCCGTTTGCGGGTGTGGGTTAATCCTTCTAATAGCTACAATGCAAGTGCTGATGTGGTGGCCAAAGCTGTACGCGCTAAAAACTTGGGTTTACGTGTTATGATTGATTTTCACTACAGCGATACTTGGGCCGATCCTGGCAACCAAACCACACCTGCTGCTTGGGCATCACAAGACATTAATGGCCTTAAAACATCGGTTGCGAACCATACGACAGCGGTATTAACTGCTTTAAGAGATAATGGTGTAACACCAGAATGGGTACAAATCGGTAATGAAACCAATGATGGCATGCTTTGGCCATTGGGTAAAGCTTCTACTAATATGGCCAATTTTGCAGCTTTAGTTAATGCTGGTTACGACGCTGCAAAAGCAGTATTTGCCAATATAAAAGTAGTGGTACACTTGTCTAATGGCTACGACAACAGTTTGTATAGATGGCTGTTTGACGGGCTTAAAAATAATGGTGGCAAATACGATGTTATTGGTATGTCGCTGTATCCTACTGCTAGTACTTGGGCTACCTACAATTCGCAATGTTTGGTCAATATGAACGATATGGTTGCGAGATATGGTAAAGAAGTAATGGTGGTAGAAGTAGGTATGCCTTGGGACGGTGCTGCTGATTGCAAATCTTTTATTAGCGATTTAATAACCAAAATGCAAACAGTTTCCAATGGTAAAGGCTTAGGGGTTATGTATTGGGAACCTTTAGCATATAATAGTTGGAAGGGCTATACATTGGGCGCATTTGATAATACAGGGAAACCTACTATTGCGTTAGCAGCGTTTCAGTAAACCCTGCTTTTATTATTACAAAAATTACAAATACTGATGATAATACAAAACAGACAATGGTCGGTTAGGTGGCTTATAATTGCTATAATGGGCATAGCATTGCTACAAACCGTCCAAGCACAAAAGCAAATAAGTTTAGACGAAGGCTGGAAATTTCAGTTTGGTCATGCAGCTAACCCTGAAAAAGATTTTAACTATAGTATCGCTAATGTATTTGCTAAATCAGGTGCTGGTTCAGCCACGCCTATCGACCCAAGGTTTAACGATAGTAGCTGGCATACTGTTAATGTACCTCACGATTGGGCAGTAGAACTACCTTTTGCCAATTCAACGAATTTTGATGTTGAATCGCATGGTTTTAAACCTGTTGGTGGTTTATATCCCGAAACCAGTATTGGCTGGTATCGGAAGCGTTTTAAGGCAAGCCGCGCCGACTCTGGACAGCGTTACCAATTGCAGTTTGACGGTATTTTTCGCAATGCCAATATTTGGATCAATGGTTTTTTTGTGGGCAATAATTTCAGTGGTTATTTAGGTGCCTCATATGATGTTACTGACTATATCAACTTTGATAAAGACAATATCATAACCGTCCGTATAGATGCCACACAATACGAAGGTTGGTTTTACGAAGGTGCAGGTATTTATAGGCATGTGTGGCTTCGCCAAAATAACAACCTGCACATCGCAAATGGTGGTGTATTTGTGTACTCAGATGTACTAGGTAGTAAAGCCATTGTGACAGCCGAAACAATAGTAGAAAATAAACATCTAGCAGTGGCAAACGCTACTATTACATCGTACATTACGACAAGAGATGGGGTGCAAATTGCGGAATCGAAACCATTACCATTATCGCTCGCAATAAATGGAAAAGGGAGCGTGAAACAGCAACTCACCGTAACAAATCCCACTTTGTGGGATTTGGATAATCCTTACTTATACAGACTCATTACGGTGGTAAAATCTGGTGCTGCCATTGTAGATAAACAAACCACTCGCTTTGGTATTAGAACCATTCGTTTTGATGCTAATGAAGGGTTTTTCTTAAACGGTAAACATCTTAAAATTCAAGGCACTAATAACCACCAAGACCATGCAGGCCTTGGTACGGCGTTGCCAGATTATATCAACTATTACCGTATTCAATTACTAAAGAATATGGGGGCAAATGCTTACAGAACTAGCCATGCAGCAGCTACGCCTGAACTATTAGATGCTTGCGATAGTATCGGTATGTTGGTATTAGATGAGCAACGTTTGCTAAACAGTAGCCCAGAATATATGAATCAATTTGAGCGTTTAATACTAAGAGATAGAAACCATCCATCGGTGTTTTTATGGAGCATTGGTAACGAAGAAGGTTGGATTCAAACAAACACATTTGGTAAGCGCATTGCACAGAGTTTAATCGCCAAACAACAAGAGCTAGACCCTACACGTACCAGCACCTACGCTGCCGATTTAGCCAATACATTTAAAGGGGTGAATGAAGTGATACCTGTGCGTGGCTTTAACTATCGCCAGTTTGGTGTAGCAGATTATCACCGAGACCATCCAACACAACCTGTTATTGGTACAGAAATGGGTAGTACGGTTACTACTCGTGGCATTTATGAAAAAGATACCATTCATGCGTATTTGCCAGATCAAGATATTACAGCACCATGGTGGGCTAGCAAAGCAGAAACTTGGTGGAAATTAGCAGCAGAAAATGCTTATTGGCAAGGTGGTTTTGTATGGACTGGCTTCGACTACCGTGGCGAACCAACGCCATATAAATGGCCCAATATCAACTCACATTTTGGTATTATGGATATGTGTGGCTTCCCTAAAAACTTGTACTACTATTATCAAAGTTGGTGGACAGATAAAGATGTATTGCATATTTCGCCACACTGGAACTGGCGCGATAAAATAGGCGATACCATTGATGTTTGGGTTAATAGTAATGCCGATAATGTTGAATTATTGTTAAATGATAAAAGTCTTGGTAAAAAAGACATGCCAAGAAATGGTCACTTACAATGGGGCGTAAAATACCAACCTGGTAAATTAGAAGCAGTGGCTTATAAAAATGGTAAACGCTTAACCGCCAAAGTAGAAACCACTGGCCAAGTAGCAGAAGTAGTGGTAACGCCTTCTAAAACCACCATGCTTGCAGATGGAAAAGATGTTACGATTATTAATATTTCGCTGATAGATAGAGAGGGGAGAGAAGTACCGACTGCTGATAATTTGGTAAAGTTTACCCTTAGCGGTGATGCGCAAATTATCGGTGTAGGTAATGGAGACCCAAGCAGTCATGAGCCAGATAAATGTGCGGATGGTGCATGGCAGCGCAGTGCTTTTAATGGTAAATGTCAAGTAATTATACAAGCTGGTAAAACTCCAAGTACCATTAAGTTTGAAGCCAAAGCAACTGGCTTATATACTGGGGGAACAGATATTACAACGGTATCTCCAACAAGTGTTAGTACTACAAATATTGACAATAAATTTATGCTTAAAGGCGAGGCTGCCCTTACTAGAACAACTACTAAAGTGATTGGTGCAGACATTTCCTTTTTACCTGAACTAGAAGCAAGGGGTATTCAATTTAGTGATAATGGTACACCGAAAGATGCGATTGCTATTTTAAAAGCACATGGGTTTAATTATGTACGCTTACGCATTTTTAACAACCCCGCTGCCGACAGTGGTTATGCCCCAGGCAAAGGCTATTGCAACCTAGATTATACCAAACAAATGGCTAAGCGTGTAAAAGCTGCTGGCATGAAGTTGTTGCTTGATTTTCATTATAGCGATACCTGGGCAGATCCTGGCAAACAATTTAAACCATCTGCATGGAAGGGTCTAGATTTTACCACTTTAAAAGACTCTTTGTACAATTTTACCAAAGCTGTATTAGAAGCGTTAAAAGCACAAGGTACTTTGCCAGACATGGTACAAGTAGGTAATGAAATAAACCACGGTATGGTATGGCCAGATGGTGATGTAAGAAACATGAATCAGCTAGCACAATTGATAAACGCGGGTACAGCGGCTGTAAAAGCGGTAGACCCAAACATTGCCATCTTACTACATGTCGCTTTGGGCGGACAAAACGCAGAGTCAGTATTTTTTATAGATAATATGTTAGCGCGGGGTGTACATTTTGATATCATTGGTTTATCCTACTATCCTAAATGGCATGGTACAATAGATGAGTTGCAAGACAATTTAAACGATTTGTCTAAACGCTATCATAAAGAATTGATCGTGGTAGAATATTCTGCTAAGAAAGAGGAAGTAAACAAAGCCGCCTTTAATGTTGCTGGCGGTAGGGGTAAAGGCACATTTATTTGGGAACCATTGAATACTTGGGAATCTGTTTTTGATAGGCAAGGCAAATCGAATGACTTATTAAAATTATACGACACATTTAACAAACAATACTTGCAGGATAAGTAAAGTGGTTATTTGTAAATAGTATTAAAGCCCCTTTTTAAGGGGCTTTAATATTCAATACCAATTGGTAAAACTTTGTTTATGCTCCGTGATAGCACTTGTGGATACTTGTTTCGTATATTGTAAGGAATGGCAAAAATGGACGTCTTATGCCATGGGATAAACCGAGTTATAAAGTCTATAAATCTAGAATTTTAAATAATGGCTGACCAATACATTCGAAAAGTTCAAATCGAGGATTTAAATGGATTGAAAGGCGTTTTAGATTCAAGCGAACTATTCCCATCTGAATATCTTGAAGAAATGATTGCTGACTATTTCCAAAACAAGGACACCGAAGCCATTTGGTTTACTTGCATTGATGATAATAAACCTATTGCGTTGGGTTATTGTGCTCCAGAAAAATTAACAAACGGAACATACAATTTATATGCAATTGCAGTTAGAAAAGAATTTCAAGGCCAAGGCATCGGACGGAAAATGATGCATTTCATTGAACGAATACTGAAAGAAAATGGCAAAAGAATATTCATTGTTGAAACTTCAAGCATTGATAATTACTCTTCGGCGAGAAAATTTTACCAAAAGCTTGGCTATCGATTAGAAGCAGTGATTAAGGACTTTTGGAATGAAGGTGAGGACAAACTAATATTTTGGAAAAAACTGAACTAAATTAGACGATGTCTATTTCTTTCTATCATAAATAATTCAGGTTAGTAAACTTATTATTTAGCATAAATATGCACATAACTCCGCTTAATGCAATTTGGCTATTGAATATATTTTCAACATTTTTACAAGAGAAGATAACAGTGATGGCATACTAAACTGTTATATCTTGTAACGAAAACCCATTTTATTGGTGCTAATTTTTGAAAGACTTCAATGAATGGACAGATTCATCAAATATTTAAATGCTTATTCGAAACTTTCAGACTTGACGATTGAGAAGCTGAGAGCAAACATTATTACGCTTGAGTTGCAAAAAAATCAACTTCTTCTTCGACAGGATCAAATTTGCAAGCATTTATATTTTGTTGAGAAAGGCATCTTAAAGCAATACTATTTTCTTGGCGATAAGGCAATTATTGACTACTTCGCAACTGAAAATAAAATTGTAAGCAGTATTAGCAGTCTTTTTGGACAAAAGCCAAGTAATAAAATTATTGAAGCTATAGAAACGTCTACACTGCAGGCCGTATCATATGAAAAACTCGAAAGCCTATTTCTTGATAACCCAGACCTGGAAAGGGTAGGGAGACTTATTGCTACAGAAGCTTTTATGCTTATGGAAGAAAGGATTTTTTCCCTACAATTTCATACTGCAAAAAAGCGATATGATGATTTACTAAACAACAATCCAGACATATTGATGCGCGTTTCATTGGGTGATGTGGCTTCATATTTGGGCATTACTCAAGTAACTTTAAGTAGAATAAGAAGTCAAAAGTAATTTTTTAACAATTGTAAAAAGGGTTTAACGACTGCCATTTTAGTTTTGTGTTCTATTGTAAAACTTGGTAAAAATGTATCGTAAACTTTTAATTTTTTTAATTACTATGGCAACATTATCAACTACAGTTTTTGGGCAATCGCAAACAAAAAAAGCCTTGCTTATCTTAGACATTCAAAATGATTTCACAGGAAGTAAAGCCAGAATGCCAATGGACAGTACGCAAACGCATCAAATGATTCATCAGTTGAATAATTTGGTTAGCCATCTTCCAGCATCGGCTTATGAAATCATTTATATCGGTAACGAATTTTCAAAATATGATTGGTTAAATATTTTTAGAAATTTTGCGGCTATTAAAGGCACAACAGGAACAAAGCAGGATAGTCGTTTAAAAATAGTATCAGGTAATTATTTCCCAAAGAACAAGGAAAATGCATTTACAAATCCCGCATTAACAGCTTTTTTACAATCAAAATCTATTACTGAATTATTTATAAGCGGTTTAAAAGCGGAGGCTTGTGTCTACTCAACAACCAAAGGCGCTATCAAAAATGGATATAAAGTGACTGTGTTGATAGACTGTATTGCAACCACTTCTAATAAAAAAAGAGAACGAATGCTACAGAAATATCTAAAAGTAGGTGCATACAATTTAAATTCAACAACACTCATCAATTAAACACTGCCACAAAGGATAGGCGGCTGCGATAATTACTCATTGGATATTGATGTTGTGCGGTTTGTTCTACATGCTGCTGGCAAGCTATATCTACTATATAAGTACTAATATCGTCTTGGTCTAGATTGGGACAAACATTATTTACTATTTCCTGCTATTGAAAAGCTGACAACTATGAGTGTATTTCTGCTGGTTAAAAAGTTTTATATCGGTGTTGCCAATAGCAGCTAATGCACATTGGGTTAGAAGCGGCACTATGTGGCAAATGTCCATAAATCAATTCGTATACCTCGGTTTTTCGTGAATTCTGGATATAACGTTATAGCTTGATGACTTGTCAAGAAAATATTAATTTTTATGCTATTAATTTTGCGCTTTTGTAAAATATTATCGACAAATAAATAGTATTCAGCCTCGACAGCTTAATGGATAAGGGTGTTATGCCTTCTATTATGTTTTAAAATCTTAGCATTTTGCTTGCAATCTTGGATATAATAACAAAAAAGAGATCACTTGTGCAGAGTATCAAGGATTTATGATAGGTCTCCTGTAATAGTGTTTTTTCCAAAAAGTGGACTTTGTTCCGAGTAATGGAAAAAATAAATATATTTTCCAAAAAAAATTGCTGAAAGCCAATGTTTTATATTTTTGGCATCTATATTGACAATGACGTTGTGCGAACAACGGTATTTCACTTATAAAATACATCCTATGCAAAAGCTAATACTTACAACCACAAGTTGGTTATTTACACTGCGGTTTTCCTACGCAAATGCTTTCTATTTCAATTGTTTAAGAAATCTTCTCCAGCCAACGTTTTGTGCTACGCGCTGACGTGCTGCTCGCTATGTGCTATTTTGTTTAATACGTCATTAGCGTTCTAAATCATTTTCAATAACAACGAATAGATGTAAATACTATTTGTTCATGCCTTCTAGCTTGAATCTGATTTGTCAATAATGTCGTTTCGCCAAATATAGATAGCACTAACTGCAAAAATGTTATAGGAAAAGTGGTTGGTTGCATACTAGTTATGTTCAAAATTCGTTATCATTTTTCCTAAGTGATTAATCCTTTAAAAAAACAGAAATCGCATTGAACTTTCAATGAGATTTTTATATACGAAATGAGGCTAATTAAATATCTATTTTTACTAGCGATACTATTTTCAGTACTGCCAACTACTGCACAATATACTAATGTTCATTATATTGCGCCTAGCCCTTGGAGTTATTTTAATCGATATAACGAACTAGTAATAACCACTACAAGTTCAACACCTGTTGCCGTTACTATTGCAGGTAGCGATGGTACTGTCTATTCTAATTCATTAACAACCGTTGCTGGAACACCTTTACGCTATAGATTTTCTGCTTTAGATGCCACTGCTAATTATGCTGGAGTGGTATTAAGTGGGCAGGGTTTAAAAATATCTGCATCTGTGCCTATTGGGGTGCAAGTCCGCAATATCGCTTCCGATAATTATACGGTGAATGGTCAGGTTCAAGGTGCTGGTAATAATTGTGTACAAAAGGGAAATTCCGCATTTACAAGTTTGGGTGATCAAGGTAAAGGAACTGCTTTTCGTTTAGGTTACTACGCCAACGTTTCGGGTATTACATGTTATGCTAACGAAACTGGTGCGCCGTTGTACGAAGCAATGGCGATTAATAACAATACCAATGTATATTTAAATGGTAGTTTATTAACCACGTTAAATGCAGGGCAAGCTTATATGTTTCAGGCTGCAATTGGTAGTCTTGTCACATCTAGCGATTTGATTGTGATGAATACTGGCATGCGTGCCGATAATACATCAGGATGTGGTGACGGGGTTCAGAGCCAAATTATTCCGACTAGCAATTTAGGTACTACTTATGTAGTGGTAAGAAGCACTGGACTTTCAGGCTATGAAAGATCAACAATTGTTGCAACACAGGCGAATACTACGGTTACTGTAAATGTGCCTGCTACGAATAGTACCACTACCTATACATTAGCAAGTGCAGGTAGTTATATTACCATCAATAACGGTGATGGTAGTAATGCCTATTCATCATGTTACATCACCTCCAACAATCCAGTGGCCGTTTTTTCTGGTTCTGCTAGTGGTTGTGAAATTGATATGATTGTGCAACCGCCGTTGAATAACTGTGCAGGTTCATTTGATGTACAAACAAATAATTTTATCAGTAATGCGCAAGACAATAATTCTGTTTTGCCCTATTTCGGTTATGTGATTGTTCAAAGCGATACAGCAATAGTTTATTTTAACGGAACTAATTTAGAATCTTTAGTTGGTAAACGTACTCAAATCGGAAAAACAGGATATTATATTATTACTTATACTAACGCGCAACTAAACTATCCAACATCTTTAAGATTTACCGTAAATGCAAGGATTAATGTTGCGTTGATAGAAAGTGGCGGGGGCTATTCTATGTCTGCCTTTATCTCTTCTATTTCTAATCCAATGCCGCCGCCAATAGCGAGCTCTAATTGTTTACCTACTACGTTTACCGCCCAAAGTGGTTTTAACTCCTATCAATGGTATAAAGATAGTGTTGCTATTCCTGGTGCTACAGCGCAAACCTATGTGCCTACAGTATCTGGTTTGTATAGTGTAACTGGTAATAATCAAAACTGCGGTACAAGTGCTATTTCAACGGCAGTGCCAGTAAATCCTAAACCGAATGCTGGTGTAGATCAAGTAGTTTGTAACAATAGTATCATTACTTTAACAGGCACAAATCCAACTACTGATACATGGATTGCCCAAGCAAGTAATCCTGCTGGTGCCACTTTAAGTAATACAACAAATGGTATAGCTACCGTAGCACTTACTAACGCGGCAGTAGGCACGTTTAACTTTATCTATTCAGCAGGTTGTGCAGATACAGTAGCAGTTTTGGTAAAAGCAACCAGTAAATCTGTTACTACTGCTAGTATTTGTGCTGGTAATTCTTATACATTTAATGGTAAAACATATACTACTAGTATAGTAGATACGATTCATTTAACCAATAGTGTTGGTTGTGACAGTGCAGCCATTATCAATCTTACGGTAAAGCCTACCAGTAGTTCCACCACCACAGCTAGTATTTGTGCGGGGAGTTCTTATCTATTTAATGGTACATCATATACCACCTCTGGCACTTATACCAAGCACTTTACCAATAGTGTAGGTTGTGATAGTGCTGCAAATTTGGTATTAACAGTTAATCCGACAAGTAGCTCTACCACTACTGCAAGTATTTGTACTGGCGGGTCTTATACCTTTAATGGTACAACATACACGAGTGCAGGTACTTATATTGCGCATTTAACTAATTCAGTTGGTTGCGATAGCGCAGCAACCTTGGTGCTTACTGTAAAAGCAACTTCTAGTTCTACTACTACAGCTAGCATTTGTGCTGGTAATACCTATACTTTTAATGGCGTTTCATATAGCAATTCTGGCACATATTTGGCGCATTTAACCAATGCAGTAGGCTGCGATAGCGCTGCTACGTTGATATTAAGTATTAAAGCAACATCTAGCTCTACTACTAACGCAAGTATTGTTTCTGGTAATAGCTATACTTTTAATGGCGTTAATTATACCATTCCTGGCACTTATACTGTTCATTTAACCAACAGTGTAGGATGTGATAGTGCAGCAACTTTAATTTTATCTGTTACCTCATTGTCCTCAACCAATGCATCTATTTGTTCAGGTAGCACTTATACTTTTAACGGAGTATCTTATGCTACTACTGGTGTTTATACGGCTCATCTAAAAAATATTTATGGTTTTGATAGCACTGCTACATTGAATTTAACGGTAAAGAATACGTCAAGTTCTACCACAAATGCGAGCATCTGTAGTGGCGGATCTTATACATTTAATGGCGTGCAGTATACAAGCGCTGGTACTTATACCAACCATTTTACTAATAGTGTTGGATGTGATAGTTCGGCAATATTGGTTTTAACTGTAAAGGCAGCTTCTAGTTCTACAACTACTGCCAGCATTTGTAATGGTAATACGTATACTTTTAATGGTAATACTTATTCAACAAGTGGTACATATGTGGTCCATTTAACCAATAAAGCAGGCTGTGATAGTGCTGCTATTTTAATTTTAACAGTAAAACAACCTACTAGTTCTACTACCGTTGCTAGCATATGTTCGAATAGTTCTTACAGTTTTAATGGGACAAACTATACAACTTCTGGTAGCTACACCGTGCATCTTACTAATAGCGTTGGTTGCGATAGTGCGGCTACATTAATATTAACAGTTAAACCAACCTCTTCTTCTACTACAACAGCTAGTATTTGTGCTGGCAGTTCTTATAGTTTTAATGGTACCAATTATACAACAAGTGGTACTTATACTTATCATTTTACCAATAGTGTTGGCTGTGATAGTACAGTAATCTTGGTTTTAACGGTTAATTCAAACCCAACAATAGCCCCTATAACGGGCGTGTCGGCTATATGTGTGGGTACAAATACTACATACGCTAGTACAACGGCGGGTGGTGTATGGAGTGCTAGTAATAGTGGTACTGTAGCTTCAATAAATGCTAGTACAGGTTTAATTACACCATTTGGTTCGGGCGTATCCACAATCACTTATGCAGTTACGAATGCGTTTGGCTGTACAAGCCAAGTAACAAAATCTCTAACAGTAAATCCTGTTCCTTCGGTTGCAGCCATTAGTGGTGCTTCGAGTACTTGTGTTGGAAGTACAACATTGTTAACAGATGCAAGTTATGGCGGAACATGGGCTACAAGTAATTCTAGTATTGCTACCGTGGGTTCTGATGGAACAGTTACCGGAATCTCGGCTGGAAACGTTCTTATCAATTATACACTTGCCACGTCCACTTGCGGTACAACCGTATCAAAAACCTTTACAACTGTAGCCCCGAGCGCTTCAACTTCTGCTCTAAGTATTTGTGCTAATGCCTTGCCTTATGTTTGGAATGGTGTAACATTTAGTGTAGCAGGTACACAAACTGCACATTTAACGAACTATGTAGGTTGTGACAGTGCAGCAACGCTTAATCTAACTGTAAAACCTACAAGTACATCAACCACCAATATTAGTATTTGCCCAAGTGCATTACCATACTCATGGAATGGTTTAACATTTAGTGCAGCAGGCACACAAACGGCGCATTTAACAAACTATGTAGGTTGTGACAGTGCAGCGACATTGGTATTAACTGTAAAAGCGACAAGCGCAAGCACTACCAATGCGAGCATTTGTGCAGGTGGTTCATATACGTTCAATGGAACAGTATACACGACAGCAGGCACTTATACGAAGACATTGGTGAACGCTGTAGGTTGTGATTCAATTGCTACGTTAAACCTAACTGTAAAACCAGTATCAACAAGCACAACCAATATCAGTATTTGTCCAAGTGCATTACCATACACATGGAATGGTATAACCTTTACAGCAGCAGGTACACAAACGGCGCATTTAACCAACTATGTAGGTTGTGACAGTGCAGCAACGCTTAATCTAACTGTTAAGCCAACAAGCACATCAACAACCAACATTAGTATTTGTCCGAGTGCATTACCATACACATGGAATGGTTTAACATTCAGTGCAGCAGGTACACAAACAGCGCATTTAACAAACTATGTCGGTTGTGACAGTGCAGCAACGCTTAATCTAACTGTAAAACCAGTATCAACAAGCACAACCAATATCAGTATTTGCCCAAGTGCATTACCATATACCTGGAATGGTTTAACGTTTAGTGCAGCAGGTACACAAACGGCGCATTTAACAAACTATGTTGGCTGTGACAGTGCAGCAACGCTTAATCTAACCGTTAAGCCAACAAGCACATCAACGACCAATATCAGCATTTGCCCGAGTGCATTACCATACACATGGAATGGTTTAACGTTTACAGCAGCGGGTACACAAACGGCACATTTAACAAACTATGTTGGCTGTGACAGTGCAGCAACGCTTAATCTAACCGTTAAGCCAACAAGCACATCAACGACCAATATCAGCATTTGTCCAAGTGCATTGCCATATACTTGGAATGGTTTAACATTTACTGCAGCAGGTACACAAACAGCACATTTAACAAACTATGTTGGCTGTGATAGTGCAGCAACATTAGTATTGACTGTAAAAGCGACAAGCGCAAGCACTACCAATGCGAGTATCTGTGCAGGTGGTTCATATACGTTCAATGGAACAGTATATACGACAGCAGGCACTTATACGAAGACATTAGTGAACGCTGTAGGTTGTGATTCAATTGCTACCTTAAACCTAACTGTAAAACCAGTATCAACAAGCACAACAAACATTAGCATTTGTCCAAGTGCCTTACCATATACATGGAATGGTTTAATGTTTACTACAGCGGGTACACAAACGGCTCATTTAACAAACTATGCAGGTTGTGACAGTGCAGCAACTTTAGTATTAACTGTAAAAGCAACGAGCGCAAGCACTACCAATGCGAGCATCTGTGCAGGTGGTTCATATACGTTCAATGGAACAGTGTACACCACTGCAGGTACTTACACGAAAACATTAGTGAACGCTGTAGGTTGTGATTCAATTGCTACCTTAAACCTAACTGTAAAACCAACAAGCACTTCAACAACAAACATTAGCATTTGTCCAAGTGCATTACCATACACATGGAATGGTTTAACATTTAGTACAACAGGTACACAAACAGCGCATTTAATAAACTATGTAGGTTGTGACAGTGCGGCGACGCTTAATCTAACTGTAAAACCAACAAGCACATCCACAACCAATATTAGCATTTGTCCAAGTGCATTACCATACACATGGAATGGTTTAACATTTACTGCAGCAGGTACACAAACAGCACATTTAACAAACTATGTTGGCTGTGATAGTGCAGCAACATTAGTATTGACTGTAAAAGCGACAAGCGCAAGCACTACCAATGCGAGTATCTGTGCAGGTGGTTCATATACGTTCAATGGAACAGTATATACGACAGCAGGCACTTATACGAAGACATTAGTGAACGCTGTAGGTTGTGATTCAATTGCTACCTTAAACCTAACTGTAAAACCAGTATCAACAAGCACAACAAACATTAGCATTTGTCCAAGTGCCTTACCATATACATGGAATGGTTTAATGTTTAGTGCAGCAGGCACACAAACGGCACATTTAATAAACTATGTTGGCTGTGATAGTGCAGCAACTTTGGTATTAACCGTAAAAGCAACAAGCGCAAGCACTACCAATGCGAGCATCTGTGCAGGTGGTTCATACACGTTCAATGGAACAGTGTACACCACTGCAGGTACTTACACGAAAACATTAGTGAACGCTGTAGGTTGTGATTCAATTGCTACCTTAAACCTAACTGTAAAACCAGTATCAACAAGCACAACAAATATTAGCATTTGTCCAAGTGCCTTACCATATAATTGGAATGGTTTGACATTCGGTGCAGCAGGTACACAAACCGCACATTTAATAAACTATGTAGGATGTGACAGTTCAGCAACGCTTAATCTAACTGTTAAGCCAACAAGCACATCAACGACCAATATCAGCATTTGTCCAAGTGCATTACCATACACATGGAATGGTTTAACGTTTAGTGCAGCAGGTACACAAACTGCACATTTAACAAATTATTTTGGCTGTGATAGTGCAGCGACTTTAGTATTGACTGTAAAAGCAACGAGCGCAAGCACCACAAATGCGAGTATTTGTGCAGGTGGATCATATACATTTAATGGAGCAGTGTACACGGCAGCAGGCACTTATTCTAAAACATTAGTGAATGCAGTAGGTTGTGATTCTATTGCTACTTTAAACCTAACTGTAAAACCAACAAGCACATCCACAACCAATATTAGTATTTGTCCAAGTGCATTACCATACACATGGAATGGTTTAACATTTAGTACAGCAGGTACACAAACTGCACATTTAACAAATTATGTTGGCTGTGATAGTGCAGCGACGCTTAATCTAACTGTAAAACCAACAAGCACATCCACAACCAATATTAGCATTTGTCCAAGTGCATTACCATACACATGGAATGGTTTAACATTTACTGCAGCAGGTACACAAACAGCACATTTAACAAACTATGTTGGCTGTGATAGTGCAGCAACGCTTAATCTAACTGTTAAGCCAACAAGCGCATCAAATATAAATATTAGTATTTGTCCAAGTGCCTTACCATATACATGGAATGGCTTAACATTCAGTGCAGCAGGTATACAAACGGCGCACTTAACAAATTATGTTGGCTGTGATAGTGCAGCGACATTGGTATTAACTGTAAAAGCAACGAGCGCAAGCACTACCACTGCTATTTTGTGTGCTGGAAATACTTACCAATTTAATGGTGTCACTTATAATACACCTGGCACATACGTTGCACATTTAACAAATTATATTGGTTGCGACAGCGTTGCTACATTAGTATTAGTGGGTGGTACTGCTACTACTTCAACTACAAGTATTAGTATTTGTCCAAGTGCATTGCCATATACGTGGAATGGCTTGACATTTACAACCGCAGGTTCTCAAACCGCTCATTTAACTAATGCAAGTGGTTGTGATAGTGCTGCAACTTTAGTATTAACTGTAAAAGCTGCTCTAACATCTACAACAAATGCAACTATTTGTGGTGGCAACAGCTATTTATTCAATGGTATTACTTACACAACTTCTGGTACTTATAATGCCTATCTGGCTTCAGGTTTAGGTTGTGATAGTATTGCGACTTTGGTTTTGACTGTTTTACCAAAACCAAATGCTGGTGTAGATAAAATCGTTGGCTATAATAATGGTAATGCATCTGTAACACTTAGTGGTGTAGGTTCAGGTGTTTGGTTGGCTAATACAACGAATATTGGTTCTTCTGTAATTGTAGATCCTACAAATGCGACAACGGCTATAACTAACTTTAGTACTATTGGCACGTATGAGTATTTGTATATTAATGGAGCATGTTCAGATACAATGAAAGTATCTGTATTGCCTAATGGTAATATTAGTAGTTATGTATGGGTAGATACCAATGAAGATGGTATTAACAATGAATCAACTACTAATGGTATTAATAATGTAACAATAGAGCTATATCAAGAAGATACAAATGGTAACTACGTATTAGCTCAAACTACAACTACTGCTACTTATAATGGTAGACCAGGTTATTATAATTTTGTAATTCCAGAAAATGGTAATTACAAAGTGAAGTTCCCATTGGTAGCACAAGGTGGTGCTTTGACTACTCAAAATTTATCAGCTAATGGCAATAATAATAGTGTTGCTGATACTACAACAGGCTTTAGCCCAGTCATTTCGATAAACACAACTGGTAGTGGCTTGAGTTTAAATAATACTACTATTGGTGCAGGTTATAAATATGTGCCTTCGCCAAATTGTAATATGACGGCAACAATTGGCGTTAACCAACTGTCTCAATGCGTTACTAATAATCAGTATCAATTCACTGGCAATTTTACTGGTGGTACAGCACCATTTACATATTTATGGGATTTGAATGATAGTAATACTGCCGATACCAGAGATGTAACACATACCTATGCAACTTCTGGTGAACATGATGTGACATTTATAGTAAAAGATAGTAGAGGTTGTGAAGCACATGCATCAACAATGCAGATATACATTGGTGCTAAACCAAAAGCATCGTTCGATATCTATACCCATTCTGGTAATGGTGATGGTTTCACTTTTGTAAGTACATCTACAATAAGTGGTGGTTGGATGAATTATAGTTGGAATCTTGGTAATGGTACTACTTCTACATTAATCAATCCAATGACAACCTATACACCTGGTACTTATACAGTTACTTTGGTAGTTACTGGCAACTTTGGTTGCAGCGATACTATTACAAAAGTGATTACAGTAGATAGCAGTAACAACTATTGCACTGCTCCAATAGCCAATTTCTCTGTCAATAACAGTGCGCAATGTTTAAGTGGTAATAATTTCGCACTTACCAACTTATCAACAGGTGATAGTAATGCATACACTTGGAACTTTGGTGATGGTGCTGTTGCATCTAACAACTTCAATGAGCAACATATATTTACCAATACTGGCACATACAATATTTCTTTAACTGCAACCAATACTTGCGGTACTAATACTGTAACAAAAACGATATCTGTAAATGGTACACCAGCAACACTTACAGCAATTACTGGTCCTACAAGTGTGGCACTTGGTGGTGTCATTGGATTAAGTAATTCGACAAATGGTGGTGTGTGGGCTAGTGCTAATTCTGCTGTTGCAACTATCAATAACTATGGTATTGTAACTGGTATTGCAGTTGGAAACACAGTGATTACTTACACTGTCCCAAATACATGTGGTACAAATTCTATAAGCATGCCTATAACAGTATTAGCTGCAAATAGTAATTGTATAACACCTTTAGCAAACTTTACCATCAATGCAAATACGCAATGTTTAGGAGGTAATAATTTTATCTTTAGCAACAGCGCTTCGGGTACGGGATTAACTTACACTTGGAACTTTGATGATGGTGCTATTGGTAACTCAGCGAATGGGTCACATGCTTTCACACAAGCAGGTGTATACAATGTGAAACTAATAGTGTCTAACGCTTGCGGTACGGATAGTATTGTTAAAAATATTACAGTTATTGCTGCGCCGTTACAGCCACAGGCAATTACTGGCAATAATAGTATTGCGATTGGCGGTACTACAACACTATCAAGTACAACTACGGGTGGTGTATGGTCTAGCTCAAGTACAGCTATCGCCACTGTAAGTGCCAATGGCTTGGTTACTGGCATAGCTTCTGGTACTGCTACTATTACCTATACTGTTACAAATGCATGCGGTACTGCAAGTGTTAGTAAAATAGTGTTGGTATCTCAACCATGTGTGCCTACAAATTCTACCACCACAGCAAGCATTTGCGCAGGTAATTCATACACTTTCAATGGCACTACATATACTAATGCAGGTACTTATGTGGCGCATTTAACCAATGCAGCAGGTTGTGATAGTGTAGTCACTTTAATATTGACTGTTAAACAACCTACAAGTTCTACCACAACGGCGAGCATTTGCGCAGGTAATTCATACATTTTCAATGGCACTACATACACTACTGGAGGTACTTATGTGGCACATTTAACAAACGCAGCAGGTTGCGATAGTGCAGCCACTTTGATATTGACGGTTAAACAACCTACAAGTTCCACCACCACGGTAAGTATTTGTGCAGGTGGTGCATACACATTTAACGGCAATGCATATTCTACTGCAGGTACTTATGTGGTACATCTAACCAATGCAGCAGGTTGCGATAGTGTAGCCACTTTAATATTGACTGTTAAACAACCTACAAGTTCTGTAACAAGCGCAAGTATTTGTGCTGGTAAAAGCTATAGTTTTAATGGTAATATATATACAAACGCTGGTACTTATATAGCACATTTAATCAATTTAGCAGGTTGTGATAGTACAGCTACATTAGTACTTACAGTCAATAGTTTGCCATTAACATTACCATCTATTAGTGGCAACACTAACTTAAGTGCAGGTACAACAAGCGTATTAAACAATAGCGTTGTAGGCGGCACGTGGTCAAGTTCCAATACGGCTATTGCTACTATAAATGTAAGTACTGGTTTAGTCACTGGAATTAGTGCTGGTACTACTCTAATTACTTATACCGTAACAGATGCTTGTGGCAATATTGTAAGCACAACTACCAATGTCACAGTAGCGCCTGCTAGCATTCCATGTACAGTGCAAGCTAGCTTTAGTGTAAATAATCAGCAGCAATGTATAACAGATAATCAGTTTGTATTTACTAATACGACAACTGGCGGTATTGCACCATATACTTACTTATGGCAAATAAGTGAAGGCAGTACAGCTACTACTAAAGACTTTACAAAAGCTTTTGCTACTTATGGTGAACACGATGTAAACCTTAAAGTGATTGATGCTAATGGCTGTGAAAGTAATGCAACAGCAAAACATGTGGTAATAGGTGCTAAGCCAGTAGCTAATTTCACGGTACTTAGCAATACGGGTAATGGTACAAGTAAAACCTTTATTAGCGCTAGTACATTGGCAGCAGGTAGTATGTCGTACATGTGGGATTTAGGCAATGGAACTACGTCTACATTGGTTAACCCAACTGTAACTTACTCGCAAGGTACTTATACAGTGAAGCTAGTTGTAAGCGGCATTGGTACTTGTAAAGATTCTGTTTCGCAAGTAATTAATGAAGTAGGTATGGCAAATGTGAGTGTCTATCCTAACCCTGTAATAAATACAGTTCAAGTAAGCTATAGGGCAGCTTCTACAACTGCCACAACTATTAAATTGCTGGATTTGAATGGTAGAGTTATCCAAACGCAAACCGTATTACCTATTTCTGTTGGCACTAATTTAACGGCTATGTTCGACTTTAGAAACCTACAGCCAGGCAGTTATTTAATACAGGTATCAGATGCACAAAATGGCGCTTTAGGCAGCAAAATCATATTAAAACAATAGATAGGTTTTAGATAAGGTAGGATGTAAGGTAAGGGCGTTAACAAATTTTTGTTAACGCCCTTTTTTATAGTTGGTAGTTATGGGCAACAAAAAAGGCCATCTTACGATGACCTTTTGGTTGGGTTACCTGGATTCGAACCAAGACAGACAGAACCAAAAACTGTAGTGCTACCATTACACAATAACCCAATCCGCTTGTGATTATTTCTAATCGGGGTGCAAAAATAAGGGCGTCATTATCATGTTCCAAAAAAAAATGCGCTATTCTAAAATTTTTTTTGAAAGTAAGGCGCTTATTTCTGCAGCTTTATTCATTATCATCAAGTGTTCGCCTTTATGTAATCGAATATCTACTGATTTTGTAAGCCAAAAGGGTAGTACTTTATCACTTGTACCATGAATATGATAGACATTCTTAGGCGCCACTTTGTTTTTCCAGTTTAAAATGGCATAGATGGCCCATTTATAAAAGTCAACTTTTGCGTCGCTTACAATGGCTTTTACCGCAGCTTTCTCTGCAGCCGTTTTAGCACCCATAAACCAATAAATACCCAGTTTGGTAGTAGTGAATACCCAATCTGGCAGCCATCTATAAATAGGAAAATAAATACCAATTTTTAACCAAAATGGAAACTCTGCAGTGGTTTTATTGCTTGATATGATAATTACTTTAGCGCTGCTATCGGCTTTGGCTATTTCAGTGGCCAGCATGCCGCCAAACGATAGGCCTACCACTATTGGCGAAGCTTCTGGTATCAGTGCTTTCAACCGCAACGCATAAGCTTCTAGCGATTCTTTCTCCTTTGGCTCAAGCCACTGAATAAATATAGGCTCGCAGAACGACAAATCCAGAAAAGAAAAAGCCCTTTCATCAGCACCTAAACCAGATATAAAATAAACTTTCTGCATAATAAATGCTTTTTACCACATAGGCATATAGGCACATAGAATTATCCTATAAATCCATTTAATCATTCAAAATCACAGTTCAGACGATACCACTACCAAATAGTAATTTTTCTTCCCTTTCTGCAACAATATGTATTTGCCTTGTAATAAATCTTCGCTCGTTAGTGTCGCTTTTTCTGCACCCACTTTTACTTTATTAATACTCAAGCCACCAGCTTGCAACATTTTCTTGGCTTCGCCTTTACTAGGAAAAACCGCCGATTCTGCTAGAAAGCTTACAAAATCATACCCTGCTTCGATTTGTCCTTTGCTAATGTTCACGGTTGGAACGCCATCCATTACCTGTAGTAATTGACTTTCATTCAGCGATTGTAATATTTCAGCGGTATCGTTATTGAATAATATTTCACTCGCTTTTACGGCAAACTCATAATCCACGAGCGAATGAACAAAACAAGTCACTTCTTTTGCTAATCTTGATTGCAAAATGCGTAAATGTGGCGCTGCTTCATGCTGTGCCGTTAAGTCTTCTATGGTGGCTTTATCTAGTAGTGTAAATAATTTGATCCAGTTTTTGGCATCTTCATCGCTGGCATTTAGCCAAAACTGGTAAAACTGGTAAGGACTTGTTTTATTGGCATCTAGCCACACATTGCCTTTCTCGCTTTTGCCAAACTTACCGCCATCTGCTTTTTTTACCAGTGGACAAGTAAAGGCAAATGCTTCGCCACCTGCTTTTCTACGAATCAATTCTGTACCTGTGGTAATATTGCCCCATTGGTCGCTACCGCCCATTTGTAGCTTACAGTTTTTGTTTTGGTACAGCCAGTAAAAGTCGTAGCCCTGTATTAGCTGATACGTAAATTCAGTAAAACTCATCCCACTATCACCTTCAAGGCGCTTCTTCACGCTGTCCTTGGCCATCATATAGTTGACGGTAATGTGCTTGCCAGCGTCTCGTATAAATTTTAAGAACGATATTTCTTTAAACCAATCGTAGTTGTTTACCATTTCGGCCTTGTTGGGCAAGCTATCATCAAAGTTTAAAAAGCGTGCTAATTGTTGTTTGATGCCCGCTTGATTATGGGCTAAAATTTCTGCACTCAACAAATTACGTTCTTCACTTTTACCGCTAGGGTCGCCTATCATACCAGTAGCACCGCCTACCAATGCATACGGTTTATGCCCGGCTTTTTGCAAGTGTACGAGCAATAAAATAGGTACCAAACTACCTATGTGCAAGCTGTCACTCGTAGGGTCAAAACCAATATAGGCACTCGTCATTTCCTTCGCCAATTGTTCTTCTGTGCCCGGCATTATATCTTGAATCATGCCCCGCCAACGTAGTTCTTCTATAAAAGTCATTACAAAAAATTTGTGGCAAAAGTAAGGATAGGATGGGAACGCTGATGATGCAGATTTTATTGATTGTTGCTGATGCGTGTGGTAGTTTTTATGTAGCCAGTCCCGATAACTATCGGGATTGTAATACTATGACGCTTCGGTTGTGTCACTCTACCGATAGCTATCGGTATGTACGTTCAGTGCGCTGTAGGGCTGTATCTCAGCGTAGGCATTCTCACAATGGAACAAAGAAAACAAAGTACACAACGTTTGTCATGCTGAGGCAAGAAGCATCTAACGAGCTTTAGTCGTTCACTAACACAGCCGCTGTTCTGTCTTTGACCAACAGCAGAAATTGATGTTGTTGGTATGCTAGCCCACATTTACCAGCCCTACATACCAACAACGGCGAAAAATTTGCTTGATTTATCTGGCTTTTTACACAGTTCGTTTTGTTGGCAGTATTTCTTTGTCAATACTTTTTATTTTCTTCAATTAGCAATTCTTCAACGTCGTTTAAATTTTTTAGTCTAGGTGATTTTAATTTATAATCTCTAATGTCTTGTAAAGCACCACGTAAAGAATTTTTTGGATTACTATCATTCTTTAAGTCTGCTATTGCTGATACATACTCATCTATAGCCTCATCTTTCTCTTGAATTAAGTGTACTAATGCAATATTGAATTTCACAAAGCATAAGTTTGGATTATAGGTAAGTGCTTTTTTGCTAAGTTCAACACACTTATCTAACTCACCTCTCTCAAACGCTTTCCAAGCAAGGTTTCCATAAAGCATCCCTTTGTCATTTTCAGCAGTTGTTTCTTCAACAACTGCAACAACTTCAATCATAATATTGATTCCACTCATTGCTGATGGGTTACGAAGTCCTAAATAAAATGAATTACCATAATTATTGTCAATAGATTGTACAGCTTGTTTTGCATTTTGGAGACTTACATCTTGGTAAAGTCTCCACTTACTATCTTCTTTATTTACAAATGCGTCTCTATACTCAGTTGGAAGTACGATAACATCAACAGAACCTGAACCAGAAGGAACATCTATTGCAGATGCTGCTGCTGCTGCTAAACCACCAGAAGCAACTGCTGCACCGACTTGTAGCCCAAGTTTTAATAACTTAGTTCCGTCAGTCCCTGGTGATGTGGTAAAACTATAATACCATCTTCTTGTATTTTTGGGTAAGTCTATTTTAATTGTAGTTCTTGAAACTCCACCCATATACGACCTCGCTCCACCATTTAGTGCATAAGCTCTTTGTTCAATTAGAGTAACAGTTTTCAAGTTTTGTGAAAAGCAGTTACAAGTCAAGAATAGTAAAACCTGTAACAATAAAATCTTTCTCATATAGTTTTATTTTTTATTTTTTCAATATTGCCCACAACACAAAAATAGACGCTACCATCAATAATATCAACTAAAATTTTGCTATTCATTATTAAGGTATTAACGTTATACTTCTGTATTGTAGGTTACTTACAGCGCACTATTTCCCTCAAAAAACCACTTCTCTATTTTCAGCCTCCCGTTGAACCTATACAACAGCCTTCCGCATGTTGCAAGAAGCCGTTGTACCTATTCAATAGTCAGTTTCAAGTTGCAGGAAGCCGTTGTACCTGTACAACAGGCTTTTTAAAGTTGCAAGAAAGTATTGTAGGGATACAACGCGCTGCCGCTAATTGTGGGAAGTAATTGTACCGATACAACAGGCTGCCAATATTTGTGCGCTTGTTGTATAAAGACATTGTTCGTACTGCTTAATGACTAGCCACATATTTCGTGGCTCTTTGGCATTTATTGCTTTGTAATGGCTGCTTTAAATACCTTTTCAAGGTTGTCGAAACCTTTAATGGCATGGCTCGGTAGTTTTTCACCTTTATCGCCAAACACATAAAGGGCTGTTTCTTTTTCTATAGTTATGCCGCTTTCGTCAATATTGCCGTTGGCATTTGTAATAGCATTGAGGTTTAGCTGTAAATATTTTGCCATAAAGTGGTACACAGCTATGCGTTTGTTAATGCCAAAATCGTGTTTCTCATTGGGCAAATGCACATTTTCTACCAAGTTTGTTTTGCCATACAAACCATACATTTTTTGGAGATAAGGGAAGTCGTGTTCGGGGGTTTTATCGGTCCAGTCGCCGCCGTCGCTTACTAATAGTTGCGGTCTTGGCGCAGCCATCGCAGCAATTTCTACATTGTCGGTTCTGCCACCACAATCATGTATAGGCATGCCGCTCTCGCAAGGGCAACCTCCATAAAAGTAGGAGCTAATGGCCACTACAGGAGCCGATACTTTAATGCGATTGTCAAGGGCAGTCATTAACACCGTGTGGCTCCCTGCACCACTACCGCCCGTAATGGCTACGCGGTTGGTATCGGCATCTTTTAGCGAGAGGAGATAATCTAGTATGCGAATGCTGCCAAGGGCTTGTATAGTGAGTGATAAACTTCTGCGGTGGTCTTCTAGTTTAAATTGTAATTGCGATTCGCCCCAGGCAAAAAGATCGTAGCTAAAAGCCATGGCACCCATTTTGGCTAATGCTGCACAGCGGTATTGACAATCTGGTCGGTAGCGTTGTTTTTCCCAATGACCATCGGGGTTTAGAATCACTGGTATTTTACCTATATAGTTAACAGGTTTGTACAAAGAGCCATTGATAAATAGACCTGGTAAAATTTCTATGGCAATATTCTGAACGGTATAGCCGTTGAAAGTTCTAATGTCTGTAACAATCGGTTTGCTATTTGGCGCTGCGGGCAATGGAGAAAGCTGAATGGCTTTCCATAAATCTGCTTTGAGTATTTGCTTGCGTTGTTCCCATTCTGCTAGGTTGTGGTATTGCGCTGCAATGCGGTCTAGTTCGGCCCAGCCTTCTTCTGGCAGCCAGCGGTAGTACTCGTAGTTGCTAAGCTTGTATACCTTGTCTTTTTCTTTTTTCACCTTCATATCTAAAGGTGCGAGCACGTTACTCAAAGTGGTTTCTACATCGTTTCGGTAGCGCCATTCGGCATAAGCCACATATTTACCTGCCACAAGCGAATCGGCGTATTTAATTTTTACACCAAAGCGTTGCTCAATTGTCGTTAATACTTCTTTTAAGGGCTTTTTATAGGCGCCGTCGGTATTGTATTGGGCATGTAATAATTGGGTAGTAAGCGCCAAGATGAGCAGACTTAGTGAACGAACAAGTAGGTTCTTTATGACCTTAGAATAAACTCGCATCGGAAACATCATAGTAGTAAAATTGGTGGTTACATAAACATATCTGTACGATATATTGTAGCCAAATGTATCGCACTTGGTGTATGATTGACACGCATCATTTTTAAATGGCTATCGCCCAAAAAGGCGGCTCAAGAAACTGCTATTTGTAGTTGTTTCTGATTTTGTGCGAATAAAGTCTTTAAATTCAGCAATATTGGTGGCAAAAGTCCAGTCTTTAATGCCTTCGTACCATACTTTGTCGGTGCTTTTAAGGCCTTTTAATTGTATTTCTTGCAATGTATATGGACCTTTAATGAACTTGTCTCTTTTAAGCACATAAATCTTCTCCATAATCTGGACTATCTAATAAGCAGTTGTGAAATAGGGGGTTACAACGACTGCTAATATAGACATTATCTTAACAATTCTATAGCTTTTTTCACTGCATCATCATTGGCATTACTCGCTTGGTAATAACCTTCACCTCTAAAAAGTTGTCGGGCCACTAGGGCTTTAAAGCGATGTAAAATATCAGCTTTAGCCTTGGCATCGAGGGTATTTAACGCAATGGTATCTTTGGCCACATAGCGCGCAATGGCCTGAAAATCTTTATCGGTAGGTATAAAGTTTTGGCTTACATCTGTGCTATTGCTATACTTGCTTAAAGCCGCTTTATTATTGATAAAATAGTGATAAGCATAATTAGCCAATGAATTTTTATAATACATTTTAATAATTGGGGCTGGCAATTTTGCGGTATCGTAAGGTATAAACACATCGGGTGTAATACCGCCACCGCCATACACAATATGGCCTTTTGGTGTTTTGTAAGCTTTACCTTGTTGTTTAGTAGAATCTTCTTTTACCACTTCACCATCTTCAAAACGTTTGAATAGTTCAGCATCGTAATCATGTTTGCTTTTATTACTATAAGGCTTCTGTAAGCAGCGGCCAAGCGGCGTGTAATAACGAGCAATGGTTAGGCGAACAGCGCTACCGTCGCTAAGGCCAAATTGTTGTTGTACCAAGCCTTTACCAAAGGTTCTACGGCCTACTATGGTGGCTCTGTCCCAATCTTGCAAAGCACCACTTAATACTTCACTAGCACTCGCACTTGTTTCGTCTACCAATACTATTAATTTACCTTTTTCAAACAAGCCATCTCGCTTGCACTTGTACTCAAAGCGCGGTGTATTATTGCCTTGCGTATACACAATAAGTTTGTCTTCGCTTAAAAATTCGTCGGCTATAGCTGTGGCTTCGCTTAATAAACCGCCACCGTTACCTCGTAAGTCCAATATCAAACCCGATAAGCTATCTTTTTGTAGCTTTTCTAGGTTTTGCATAAATTCTTCATACGTTCTATCGGCAAATTTATTGATACGAATGTAACCCGTATGTGGTGCAATAATATAAGCCGCATCGATTGAAGGGACAGCAATACTGCCTCGTTTAATGGTAATAACTTTGGTGACTTTGTCACGCAAGACGGTTATGTTTACTGGCGAGCCTGCTTCGCCACGGAGTTGCTTGCGGATAAAATCGGGTGTTACATTTTTACCTACTAAAACAGCGGTATCGTTCGCTTTGAGAATTTTATCGCCTACCAAAAGGCCTGCTTTATCACTAGGGCCATCTTTAATAACATTGGTAACATTTACCGTATCATCAAACTGTTGAAACTCAACACCAATACCTTGAAAGTTGCCAGCTAATTGTTCGTTTACTTGCGATAAATTGGTTGCAGGAATATAGGTTGAGTGTGGGTCTAAATGGGCCAATACATCTTCAATAACGGCTTGGTTAATGCTATCGAATTTTACATCGTCTACATATTTGGCTTTCACCAAATCCATCACTTCTTGAACACTCGATTTTTTAGAAAGTTGAAATAAGTCTCTACCACTGGTTTTACTTTTCAATTCGTAGCCAATCATCATACCTACAATCATCACCACCGCTAATAAAAGCGGTAACCACACCTGTAATTTTTTACTTGCCATAAATATTGCCTTTGTATTTAGCTATACAAGCCACGAATATATTAAGTTTGGAGTTCAGAGTTTGAAGTTTAAGATGAAGAGATTAAGCGCTCAAGGTTCAAGCAACTATTCATTGAATGCTTTAAACTCTTTAACGTCATTGAACTATCTAACCTTTTTGCCATATATCAAATGAAAAATTTCAAATTATAAACCTATCTTATGATACAATTAATAGCAGACAGTGGTTCTACCAAATGTGAGTGGTGCATACTAGATAAGGGTAAAAAGAAAATGATTAGTACGCAAGGTATTAGTCCCTACTTTTTAAATGCAGACCAAATTGTGGCCTTGTTGCAAAAAGAATTGTTGCCTAAACTGAAAAAAGTTAAGATAGAATTGGTGCATTTTTATGGTACAGGGTTAAGCAATACGGCAAATGTGAAAATTGTAAAGAAAGCATTAAGTCAACTATTTGTTGACGCTGAAATTAATATAGAACACGATTTACTAGCCGCGGCAAGAGCACTTTGTGGTAGCAATAAAGGCATTGCTTGTATATTGGGTACAGGCTCTAATTCTTGCTATTATAATGGCAAAAAAATCATGAAAAATAGTCCAGGTTTGGGCTATATACTAGGTGACGAAGGCAGTGGCGCTTATTTGGGTAAAAAAGTAGTACAATATTATTTGTATAACACTTTTGATGAAGACTTGAAAGCGCGGTTTGACAAGCGTTTTAACATAACGAAAGATGCTATTTTAGATAATGTGTATAAGCAGCCGTTGGCCAATAGATATTTGGCTGGTTTTGCCATTTTTTTGGCAGAAAATAGAGGCCACTATATGATTGAAAATATTATTGAAGATGGGCTGAATGATTTCTTTTTTAATCATTTATACAAGTATGGCGAAAGTTGGACACAGCCTATCAATTTTGTAGGTAGTATTGCATTTGGTTTTAAAGATGTATTGAAAGATTTGTGCAATACGTATGAGCTAGAATTGGGCACCATTCTTAAACAACCAATGGACGGATTAATTCAATTTCATTCTTAACTTGCTAATTAAAGTACATAATGCGGTTTGTTGCCGTTTGTAGATAATATTTTATTTTATCCATGCAAATTGCTGCAAATTTGTGATACTGATTCATGAAATACGCATAATTAGTTGAGTAAGTATGAAAAAATTTATAAAAGTAACGGAACAATCATCGAACTACCATCATCTAGAAAAGATGAGCGTTGAAGAGCTATTGATTAATATAAATAAAGAAGATCAAACAGTACCATTGGCGGTAGAAAAAGCCATTCCACAAATAGAAAAGTTGGCTTCTGTGATAAGTGATAAAATGCTGAGTGGGGGTAGATTGTTTTATATAGGTGCTGGTACAAGCGGTCGTTTGGGTATTGTAGACGCTAGTGAATGTCCACCAACCTATGGTGTACCTTATGGCTTGGTAATAGGTATTATTGCGGGCGGCGAAAAAGCCATTACACAAGCGGTGGAATTTGCAGAAGATAGTACCAAACAAGGGTGGGCCGATTTGCAAAAACATTTTGTAAACGATAAAGACGTTGTGATTGGCTTGGCTGCAAGCGGTACTACACCATATGTTATCAGTGCATTGGAAGAATGCAGAAAGCGGGGTATTATTACTGGTAGTATTAGCTGTAACCCCAATTCGCCAGTAAGTGATGCGGCAGATTATCCTGTAGAAGTAGTTGTGGGACCAGAATTTGTAACCGGTAGCACACGCATGAAAAGTGGTACTGCACAGAAATTAGTACTGAACATGATTTCTACCAGCGTCATGATACAACTTGGTAGGGTAGAAGATAATAAGATGGTGAACATGCAATTAAGCAACGTAAAGCTTGTAGATAGAGGCGTAAAAATGCTGATGGAACAACTGGGTTTAGGCGATTATGAAACTGCCAAAGATTTATTATTAAAACATGGTACAGTAAAAAAAGCTGTAGATGAATACAAAGCCAATTAGCTAATTGGATAATGTGATATTGGTAAAAGTTGAATTTATTTTTTTCTTCATTACAAGATTACATCTTCTAATTATCAAATTATTACATAGAGACAATGCATTATTTAGAACCTTTTTTCAACTGGCGTCACATATATAATTCTGAGGAAGATAAATTATCGCCTTTTTTTGGTGTGGTTCATAGTGAGTTTGAATTTTCCCAAACGGTTTATAACTATTATATCCATCCACAGTGGGATGATTTTGGTAGTAATACCTTGTATTTACGGATTATTTATGTTGATTATGAACTGCATTTTGCAGTCATTGAGATGATTGGAGAGTGGAACGACGCTATTGAGAACGATATCATGCAACTTAAACGAGAAGTGATTGATAAATTAAGCGAACAAGCCATCACGAAGTTTGTGCTGATAGCAGAAAATATCCTCAATTTTCACAGTGGTGATAAAGATTATTACGAAGAATGGTTTGAAAATGTAACAGATGAAAATGGTTGGATTGTAGCCGTAAATATGCCTGAGCAAAGCCAATATGATTTTAAAAAACGCAAATTAAATTACTACATAGAATTAATGGATTTACCAGAATGGCGCACTTTTAAGCCCTATCACTTATACAAGAAAATAGATGATATGTTAATGCGGCGCTTAGATTGAGCTAAAAATAATTAGTATTTGGTGGTAACAAATAATTTCTAGTTACTAGTTTATTTCTTCTAAAGGTATTTCTACGGTAACCTTGCAGCCTTTGCCCATCGATGAAACTACCTCAAATTTGCCCAAGAAAAGTTCTGTTCTGCGCTTCATATTGGCCATACCAATACCTGTTGAAGATTGATGTATGTTAAAGCCCATGCCATTGTCAATGATTTCCATTCTTAGTTTCTCGTTTTTAATTGTACCCACAATTTCTATTACGGTAGCTTCGGCATATTTAAAAATATTTTTAAGCTGCTCTTGTACGATTCTATATAAATTAATTTGAAACTCTTGTTTACTAGGTTGCGCTTTAAACTTATCGTCAAATAGAATATGAATTTGGTACTTTTCTTCTATGTTAAATGTTTGCACCAAGGTCGTTATAGCGAGTTCCAAAGTAGTATCATTAAAAAATGAGGGCGCCAATCTGTGTGATAGATTACGAATTTCTCTCGACGCGAGCGTAATAGCTTCTACGCCATTATCATACCAAACTAGCTCTTTAGGGCCAAGTGCCTTTTTAAGCATTTTTAAGGATAGTTGGCTTGATGTTAATATTTGGCAAACATTATCGTGTAGTTCGCCGCCAATTTCGTAACGTTCATTTTCTTGGGCCTTAATGATGGCTTTTGTAAGGTTTTGTTCTTCTAATATTTTTTCAGTAACATCTCTCTGAATAGCTACCCAGTGTGTGTGCCATCCATTTTCATCCGCTACAGGGCTAATATTGATATTCACCCAAAATTCAGTGCCATCTTTGCGATAATTCAATAAAGTCGCTTCGCATGCTTCCCATTTTTTTAAAGATGCTTTGAGCTTATCTAATTCTTTCCTATCAGATTTTGGACCTTGCAAAATTCTTGGATTTTTACCCAACATTTCACTTGCCGTATAGCCTGTCATTTTTGTAAAAGCATCGTTTACATATACAATTCTTGGATCAGACGATGTCAATGATTCAGTTTCTGAAACCACTACAGCATCGTTTGTATTTGTAATTACCGATTCAAGAAGCTTTAAGCGCAGTTCTTCTTGCTTACGTAAAGTAATATCCCGTGTAGCACCTACCATTCTTATGGCTCTACCTGCTTTGTTTCTTATCACGAAGCCTTTACTGACGACGTATGCGTATTCGCCATTTGCTTTTTTTAATCGATACTGCTCTTCCCAATTTGTTTGGTCACTTTTAACTATTGTGTAATAACTACTTCTTAGTTTTTCTAGGTCATCGGGGTGCGTGTTAGAAAGTTTAAATGCGATATTTTTTTCAATTGTTTTAGTATCAAAACCAAAAATACTTTGCCAGCCTTCACCCCAAATCATATATCCAGTCGCTAAATCCCAGTCCCAAATAGCATCTGAGGTAGCTTTGGTGGCTAAGTTGTAACGTTCGTTACTTTCTTTTAATGCTTGTGTACGTTCGTAGCTTTCTAGTATAATTTTTAAAATATTACTTGCTCTGTTGATGGTATTTTCTTCAAGTGCGCTTGGCGTTTTTACCTGTTGATAATAAGCAGCAAACGTGGCAATGACCGCTTCTTTTTGGTTAAAAATTGGATGGCTCCAACAGGCTTTCAAACCATGTTCTTCTGCCAAAACTTTATAATTAATCCATCGAGGATCATTTGCGATATCTGATACAATCACATTTTTCTTGGTAAAAGCAGCAGTACCACAAGAGCCTGTATTTTCGCCTATAGTTACCCCATTGATAGCGTTAATATAAGCTTCTGGTAAACTAGGTGTAGATAGATTAAAAAGTTGATTACCCCTAAGTTGTAAGATAGAGCAAGTCATACCAGGATGAAGCACTTCAATACCTAATAAATAAATACTCAAAACTTCTTCTAATGATTTGTCACCTGCTTCGTTAATAGCCAATATATTACGCTCTAGTTTTTCTAATTCACTATAATATTGATATTGGCTAATATCTCTTTTTGCACCCACCATTCTAGTGGCTTTACCATATTTATCTCTTATTATATATGCTCTATTTATAATCTGAATATAGGTTTTATCTGCTTTTAAAAATCGATAACTTTCTTCCCAAAAGTTTTCTTCGCTTGAAATAGTATCGAGTACTTTTTTATTAACACGATCAACATCTCTTGGGTGCACAAGCGCCATATTGAGTTGGTAGGTAGGTATAATACTTTTATTATCGTATCCTAGTATCGTTTTAAAACCGTCACCCCAAAATATTTCACCTGTAATTAAATTCCAATCCCATATGGCTTCAGATGTAGCTTTGGTTACATGGTTAAAGCGTTCATTACTTTCACGCAATTGTTCTTGATTTTTAATCCGTTCTGTAATATCTCTTACGATTAAAGCATTTAAATCATTACCATTGGCATCGGTGAAAGTTGAAGAAGATACTTCTGCTTCAAACTTATTGCCGTCTTTACGTATATGTGTTAAAATACTTTTGGCATAGCCAAGTTTTTCTCGTTCTTTTAAAAAAATATCTAGTCTTGTATCCGATATATCTACAGTACCTTTTCTACCTGCTTTGCATACTTCTGCTTTTGTCATTTGTAACATTTTACAACCACTTGGGTTAACATCTATAATGCCACCAGTTTTTTTGGTAATAAAAATGCCATCTACGCTATTTTCGAAAAGCGATCGATATTTTGCTTCGCTCTCGGCAATAGCTTTCTGAATTTTGATTTTTTCGGTAACATCATTAATGAGGACCAATGATGATTTTTTACCTTTATAGTTAAGATTATGTGCGGTAATATCGACTAGAATAATCTCGCTATTTTTCTTTTTGTGCTTCACACCTTGTACAATATAGTAGCCTTTATTATCTTGTATTTTAAAGGTGGATTTTGCTAAGGTAATGTCTTCATTTGGTATTAAATCAAGAATACTTAATTCTAATAATTCTTTATGCGTATAGCCAAAAAGCTTGCCTGATTGGATATTAGCATCAGTAATTTTCCATGTTTCAAAATCCCAAATAAGCATTGGTGAGGGATTTGCCTCGAATAGATTTTGGTAGTCTTTTTTAGATGCTTCAAGTGCTTCTTCTTGTTTCTTTTTTTCAGTTACATCTCTACCTACACAGTATAAGATATCTTTTTCAGCCTGATAACTACCCGTCCAACTAATATTGATAAGACTGCTATCTTTTTTGATATATTTATTTTCAAAATGGATCAATTTGCCTGTCTCTCTTACTTTGGGTGCTTCTGCAACTGTTTTTGCTAGTTCTTCAGGGGGTAAAAAGACGGCGATACTTTTACCTATCATCTCTTCTGGCTTATAGCCTAATATTTTCTCTGATGCCGCATTTACGTCTATAAAAACTGCATTTCCGTCTAGCGAGCAAATAATATCTGGGCTTGCTGCCAATATATTTTCAAGCCTGGTTTTCGTACTTTCAAGCGTATGCAGATTATTGGTTTCTAAAGTAATGTCTTTTGCAAAACAGGCTATATTTTCTATCTCACCTTTATCGTTTTTTATCGGATTAATGGATACTAAAGCATATTCGTACGTATTGTTAAATGGGTTTAAAATTTTCTCTTTAAACGATAGCGAGTTGCCTTTTAATACTTCTGGTATTAGACCTGTCCACCTAGCTAGTCGCTCATTTCTAGCTTCTAACACAGCTTCATTGTCTGATTGATAGCCTTCTGCAAGTTGTTTCATTTTGTCGTAATAGGCTTCATTGGCTACCAATACTTGCATCTTTGTATTCATTAACCATACCAAATCATTCGTGCCATTTATTAAGGCCTCTTGATTGGTTTTGATTGCATTAATGGCTTCATTTTGTAATACTCGTTGTGTTATGTCTTGAAAAAAGCCTTTTACTTTAACAATTTCGCCTGCATCATTTTTTACTGCTTTTCCCTTTGATAATGCATATAATATGTCACCATTTGCTTTGAATAAACGTCTTTCTATTGAAAATGGAACCCCAAATTCTATCGTTTCTTGTAAAGCTTTTTTTGCAATTTCTATGTCGTCTGGGTGAGTAATAGAAAACTGGTCTCTTTTGCCCGGGTCAAAAGATTGTGGTTCGTAACCACAAATAATATATACTTCATCTGACCACCATATTTTTCCACTGGCAACATCTATTTCCCACCTGCCTATCTTTAATTTTTGTTCAATTTCTTGAACATCATCTTCTAGTGCAGTCAATTCTTCTTGTAGTTGACGATAGTTATCTTTTAGAGCAATTTTCTCTGTTTCATCAGTTAAAGAAATCAATACTAAGTTTGATTGAGAGCCTACAGATCCTATAATTGGTGTAATGGTAAATGAAAAAATATGTTGCGATAAACTGTTTTGGAATATATTAAGAACGCTAAAACATTGTTCTACTAAATTTACAGATGTTTTAGTAAAAAGGCATTCGTCTATGAGTTGCTTTAATTTTGTAACTGTGTGAGCATTAATATCTGATAGCCCAAAGTTGGGTGTATTGAATAAAGCTTTGTGTATAATACTTTCTTCTTTGGTGCCTAATAATTCCAAATAAGCTTTATTAACAACTTCTACAATAGCTTCTTGCTCACTGACTTGTAATAAAATAGTAGGCTGAGGAGAAAAACGAAGTACTTTTCTAAAGGATAAGATTTCAGGCATTGGTAAGCATTTAGTAAGTTTAGGCTACTATCTTTCTAAAACTATAAAATCTTTAAACCGATAATCAGCTATAAACTAGGTAAAGGGTTAATACAAATATAAAAATAAAAACTGAGATAATATGGTGCTTTTGTTTTACACTAAATTTCTGTTTTTAGCACTCGCAAATTTTCTTTTTATTGAGTAATTATATTTATTTTTTACAATATATTTTAAATTTCATTTTTTTTCTTCATAAAATTTTTGCTACTACGCCTAAATATGCTTAAAGAGATATTCGGCTGATAGACTTTGGAAATAATATGTACATAAATAATTATCACTGATGTAAATAAATGGAGTACAAAACATCTATTTATTTAAAGTCGTTAAACACGGTATTTATTAGCTAGTCCCACTGTATCGATAGTTATTGCGTTATCCATTTTTTAGTCATCCATTTTCTTATTGGTTCGTCATACCATTTTAAGCAAGCATAGGCAATACTAATAGCGGTAACAATTACCAATAATGCATATGGCCATGTTTGGCTTATTGTTAATTTATGCTGTACTACCCAACCTGTATAAATATATATCAATGGATAATGAGTGATGTAAATTGGGTAAGAAATATTGCCTAAAAATTTACAGATCTGGCTTGTTTTTTTACCCGATAAAGTACTACTTGCACCAAGCCACACAATAATTGGTAGGAATATAATAATACTTCCTGCATCGTAAAGACCATTCAGCCATAAATATTTGTCCCCGCCAATTCTGGGAAAAGCAAGTACCGCGATGATAAGTAAGCTACACCATAAAAAGCCATTATTAAGGTTGCTTGGCTTGGTTATTTTTTGTAATAATAAACCCACGAAAAATGGGTAAAGTAGTCTAGCAAAACCAATATGCAATTGTTCAGCAGTAAGGGACCAGCCTCCAACTATGTCTCCATGAGGGCTAGTTACTGCTGTATGTAATAAAAATATACCCGAAGAAACTACCAAAATGGTTAATAAGGTTTTTGAAAAATGTCTTATCACCAAAGCATATAAAATATTGCCAACGTATTCAAAAAATAGCGACCAGCCTGGTCCATTCAAGGGGTGCATTTCTTGCCAGCCCCTGATATCCATCGAAGTGGGCACAGGTATCAGCGTGCAGCCAATTAACATGATTAGCAACATTTGCCAAACAGGAACTTGATGAATCATGGGAAACATGTCAAAACCCTGAAAATAAAAAAGTGCTGCACCGATTACCGAGCCCATCACTACCATTGGCTGTAAACGTATTAATCTTCTTTTAAAAAAGTCTTTGGTAGAAAGTATTTCCCACCTATCGTTATAGGCATAGCCAATTACAAAGCCAGATAGTACAAAGAAAAAATCAACTGCTAAGTAGCCATGATTAATGATTTGGGTTAAATGACTTGTAGCATGTGCTTCAAACAAATGAAATATTATTACCATTATGGCAGCAACACCACGTAGGCCGTCTAATATTGGGTAATGCGGCTTGGCAAGCAGGTTAGTGTTTTGCATGCAATAAAACTAGGCGCAAAAAATGACTATTCAAAAGACAGTATTTCCGCAAAGGCTTGCTGGAAATAAGTTTTGATGTACCATGGGTTTGGTTATATCTGAAGTGTGATAAGTATCCAAATGAATAGTATAATTTTATATTTAATTGTATTAGGTTACTTACAACAGTAAATCGTCAGCTTCCCTATGATAAAAAATACCAAGCTTAGGCAGCATAAGTAGGGGGTATTTACTCTTGAGTGATTATACACTTTGCAATTGTGATATTTAACTTTGGATTGTTAAGTTTTGGTTACATTTGCTATATCAAGCCCCCTTAAAGAATCCTAAAATATGTCTTCCCTATTTTCATCGCAAATAGATGTAAATAATCTTGCATCTAAAGCCGTCCCTCAAACCACCTTACCTAATTTTTTAGAAAGTGAAACAGATTCTAGCAATTGCGCCGTTTTATACCAGTCAGTTATTCAAAATATTGCGGTAGGTATTGTCAAACACAGCCCTGATGGGCAAATTGTTTTGTGTAATAATATGGCTTTAGAAATGCTAGGTTTATCAGAAGATGAATTGTATGGCAAAACATCAATTGATCCAAGTTGGAATGTAATACATGAAGATGGTAGCAATTTTCCTGGTATTCAACACCCTTCATCGGTAGCAATTGCTACAAAACGAGCTGTTAAAGATGTAGTAATGGGTGTTTATTGTCGAAAAACAAAAAATAGGGTGTGGCTAATGGTCAATGCAGAGCCGCAATTTGATGTTTATGGCTCGTTATTGCATGTATTGGTAACTTTTACAGATATCACTGCTTATAAAAAAGTAAAAGATGAGTTAAGAATAAAAAATCAAATGCTAGAGAACTTTAGTCAAAACTCTATTGATATGTTTGGCATTATGGATGTTACTGGGCGATATCATTACGTAAGCAAGGCTGCCATGGTAATATCTGGCTATACGCAACAAGAGCTGCTACAGGTTAACGCGTTAGATTTAGCACCCAAAAAAACAAAAGACTTTATTAAGCAATTGCTGTTGGATATGCCTGTGGTAGGTAGAGTTGAAAATATGATTGGGAAAATTATTTGCAAAGATGATACAGTCAAGTACATTTCTTGGTCTTTTCAATGGGATGCAAATTCTGAATTGATTTATGTAAACGGACGTGATAAAACACAGCAAGTGAAAGATACAAGGGCTTTAGAAGCGATGCGTATAGCTGAGGAGCAACAAAAAAGACATTTAATTTTTGAAGTAGAAGAACAAAAACGTCATACTATTGGCTATGAATTACATGAAAATGTAGGGCAGATAATTGCGACTGTTAAAATGTATTTAGATAGCTATGATAAAACTGCCAATGATAGAACCTTACAAGAATCTAAAGATTTGCTGACTGTTTGTATCGATGAATTAAGAACCATTACTTATATCAACTCAATTCCTAATTTCAAAGAAGTTGGTTTTGCAAATGCCATAGATATATTAATGCAGTTGCAGTTTAAAAAGCAAGCAGTAGTTCATGCATTAGATATTGCTATTGATGAAGCAGCTATTAGTGAAATCAATAGAATAAATATTTATAGGCTGATACAATTATGGCTTAGTCATATTGCACAACGCGAAGGTTTATTATCTGTATTGATAGGCATTCATACTTCAGAAGATATGCTGACACTTCAGATAACCGATGAAGTTGGTAAGGCACAAAATTATACAGACTATTTAAGCCCAGATTTGATGCCAATTAAGGAGAGACTCAATATTATTGGTGGTACGATGACGCTGCATCCATCTGCGGATAACAAGTGTTTTACTATTGCTTTCTTGTTGAAAAAAGAATTGTATTAACCAAATAAATTACTGCTTAAATATCTATCGCCACGGTCGCAGCAAATAAATACTATTGTACCACTTTCTAATTCTTGCGCAAGTTTTATAGCAGCCCAAGCAGCGCCTCCACTACTCATACCGCCAAAAATACCTTCTTCCTTTGCGAGTCTTCTAGCAGTATTAGTGGCGTCTTCTTCCGATACATCAATGGTTCTATCTACTCTACTAGCATCAAATATTTTTGGTAAATATTCTACTGTCCACCGTCTAATACCCGGTATAGAAGCGTTTTCTGTAGGCTGGCAGCCTACTATTTGAATATCAGGATTTTGTTCTTTTAAAAACATAGACGTACCCATGATAGTACCTGTAGTACCCATACTGCTTACAAAATGCGTAATCTGTCCATCAGTATCTCGCCAAAGCTCTGGGCCAGTGGTTTTATAGTGGGCTAAATAGTTGTCTGGATTGGCAAATTGATTTAATAAAAAATACTCGCCACTTGCAGCTTTTTCTTCGGCATAATCACGGCAAGTTTCAATATTATCTAGTAAAGTTACCTTAGCGCCAAAAGCTTCCATAGTAAGGGTGCGTTCTCTTGTAGAATTTGATGGCATCACCAGCTCAATAGGAATTTTGTACATACTTGCAATCATGGCTAATGCAATACCTGTATTACCACTTGTTGCTTCTATTAATTTGCTGTTACTATTTATATCGCCACGTTCTATGGCACTGCGTATCATGTTTAGTGCCGCACGGTCTTTTACACTACCACCAGGGTTATTACCTTCTAGCTTCGCAAATATTGTGACGTTTGGGTTGGGATTAATGTATTGTAATGCCGCCATGGGCGTGTTACCTACTAAATCTATAATGCTTGTCATTGTTGCTTGTTTTGTATCAATTACACTTAAGTTGGTAGGGTAGTGGTGCAATATAAATACAATACATTCAACTGTTTTTACTGAAAGTGGAATACTTATTTAAGTAGCCCTTTGAGAGTATTTTCTCTATTTTCATAATTCATATTTCTTAGCCAGCAACCCGCTCAGCCCGTAAGTAATTAAAATAATACTTACAGAGCTGATGGGCATTAAAATGGCAGCCACCAATGGTGATAGCGTACCTAGCAAAGCAAAGTAGAGGCCAACGATATTATACATTAATGATAATACAAAACTTGCGATAATTATTTTTTTACTGCCTTTGGCAAAATTGATAAACGCTGGTAATCTAGAAAATTGGCTAGCATCTAAAATACCATCTGAAGCAGGCGTAAAATTATTATTGCCCTCAGTAATAGCGATGCCTACATTGCTTTGTTTTAAAGCGCCTGCATCGTTTAAGCCATCGCCTATCATTAGCACTTTTTCTTTTTTTACGCTTTGCAAATGTTGTATGTAAGCTAATTTGTCATCAGGTTTTTGGTTGAATACAATCTCATTGTCTTCACTCAAAATACCTTGGAGGTTTTGCAATTCTGCATTATTATCGCCACTGATAATAGATACAGGAAAACTTGATTTAAGCGTTTGTAACAGTTTTTTCAACCCAAAGCGGTAGCTGTTTACAATTGAAAAATGCCCAACAATAGCGTTCTCAATTTTTATAAATAAAGTAGCCGCATCGTAGTGGTGTGTGCCTGCATATTGTACAAAATTGGCAGAGCCAAGCAGTATGTGTTTATCATTTATCCAACCCTCAATACCTTTGCCCACAATATTTTTAAAATGTGTTACTGGCTGGTATTCATTTAGGTGAAAATAAGTGAGCACAGCTTTACTTAAAGGATGATTTGATTGCGCCAATAGCGATGCTACCGCCATTTCATCATCAGATGATAGTTTGTAACCTGTATAACTTACACGTACTTGTTTGTTTTGTGTAAGCGTACCTGTTTTGTCAAATACAATATGGTTTATACTTGCTAAATCTTCTATCACTTTTGGGTGGCGGATATAGAATTTGTTACGTGTTAAAATGCGTAAAATATTGCCATTGGTAAAGGTTGCTGATAGCAATAAAGCACATGGGCAAGCAACAATTAAAACAGTGGTTAAAGCGTTCCACATCAATTGTGTTTGGCCTTGTAAAAACCAATATAATGCAGCACTACTACTTAATGTAAGCAATACAATGGTAAAGTATTTACTCACAACGTCTATAAACGATTGTTGCTGTTTTTCTTGTTTAAATACATCTTTGTTCCACAAACTTGTAAGATAGCTTTGAGCCACTTCTTTCACTATTACTAGTTCTATTCTTTCGCCTAATTGTTTACCGCCAGCATACACAATTTCGCCTACTTCTTTTGGTACAGGTACACTTTCGCCACTCACAAAACTGTAATCTATTGAAGCTTGGCCTTTAGATAAAATTGCATCTGCAGGTACAATTTCGTTGTCATACACTTGTATTATATCATCTACTTTTAGCTCGTTTATTGGTACAGAAACAAAGCCATTGTTACGTTGTACATTTACCGCAATTGGAAAAAAAGAAGTAAAATCTCGCTCAAACGAAATAGATTGGTAAGTACGTTGTTGTACTAAGCGGCCAAGCAGCATGAAAAATACAATACCACTCATGCTATCTAAATAGCCACCACCATGATTGATAAAAATTTCATACATACTTCTACCAAAAGTGATGGCTATCGCCAAAGCTATAGGGGCATCTATATTTAGATATTTTTTTCGTAAACCTTGCCATGCTAACACAAAAAAATCGGTAGCACAGTAACATAAAACTGGTAATGATAAAATCACAGTTACATACCTAAACGTGCCTGCCATTTGTGCCTCTATAAAATGCCCAATGGCAAAATATTCAGGCAGGCTCATCATCATGATATTCGCAAAACAAAATCCTGCAATACCTATTTTATACAATTGTTGTTTGTTAAGGGATTTAGGGTTGGCTTGGTTTAGGTTTTGCAGGCTAATGTGGGGTTCGTATCCTATGGAAGTAAAGGTTTCTACCACCTTTCTTAAAGTTGTTTTTTCGTTGCTAAATACTACAAAAGCTTCTTTCTTCACAAAGTTTACCCTACAAGAAATAATGCCCTCGTTAATGCGGTTACTATTTTCTAATAGCCAAAGGCAGCTACTGCAGTGCATTTGCGGCAAATACAGCGTAACATTGGTTTGTTTGCCATCAGTAAAGTCTACTAATTTTTGTACAATAGCAGCATCCTCTAAAAATGAAAATTTATCAGCTCGAACAGTTATTTTTTGTGCAATACCAGGGTTCGTATTTAAGTCATAGTAGCTACACAAACCTTTGCTGTTCAATATTTCGTACACCATTTTGCAGCCTTCGCAGCAGAAATTATGGTCGTGTGCAACAACGGGTTTGCTGTTACAAGTATCACCACAATGGTAGCAAACCGTAGCCAACTTATTTTGTACCATGTAAATGATTTAGGTAACTAGATAATTTATCTTGATTTGCTAAGGTGTTTGTTGCTTTGGCAAAGCAGGTGCAGGTTCTGTTCCATATCGCAAGCGTTGTGTGCCATTCGGTTTTTTCTGGAAAAAATGAATCTTTAAATATAAAAATAACGGAGTGAATAGGATGGCTTTTATGCAATTTTAAAGCGGTTGCTTCGCATTCTATTTCATCAATCAAGTGCTTTATAAGTACTTCTTTTTTCTGTGTTAAATATTGTAGTTCTTGAATATTAACCGAAGGTGTAAAATCTGGATTGTCTTTCGTATTAAATACTAATTGTACTGATGGGAAAACGAGTTTTACTTCATAGTTTCTAAGCGATTCAAACTCATGCTGTAAATTTTCTACAAGCTCAAATAACAATGAAAAGCGATGACCATTTGGGTCTTTTTCATTGTATTTGTGAAGTTCGGCAAATTGGTCGGCAATAAATGGATATAATTTTTGCCCAATTTTAGCAATCGAATTTTCAGCAGTAGAAGCATGGGTACACATATCAGATACTTTTATGCAAATCTGATGTGATACAGCCAAGGCATCTATGACCGTTACAGAATTAAAACATGATTTTTATCATGTTTTAATAGGAGAGATTAGCGGTTTTAGACAACTTATCGTAATTGATAATTTTTATCTTTTTGCCAACTAGTTCGATGATTTTGCTGGTGTTAAATTCTGACAATAATCGGATGGTACTTTCAGTAGAAGTGCCTACAAAGTCAGCAATTTCTTCACGGCTAAGTTGTACATTAATGGTTTGCCCATCTTTTTCGTAGCCATAGGTTGCTTTTAAAAATAGTAATGCTTCGGCTACACGCTCACGTACATTTTTTTGCGATAGCGACACAATATGGTCTTCTGCAGTTTTTAAATCATCACTAATTTTTTTAAACAAGGCAAAGCATAATTTATTATTTCTCATAGCCAAGTTCATAAAGTAAGACTTATCTACAATGCAAATATTGCTATCTTCTAAAGCGATGGCATTACAGTGGTAACGATCGTTTGAGAGTAATGAACGATAACCAATAATATCACCACCTTTTACCAAACGCAAAATTTGCTCTTTGCCATCTGGTCCAGAGGTTGACAATTTTATTTTACCATTGCTCACACAAAATAAACCTAGCGGCAATGCATTTTCAGAGAAAATAACCTGCCCTTTTTTGAAAGTAGTGCAAGACTTATTAAGATTCAGTTCCTCTAAATTTTCTTTATCTAAAATTGAAAAAAATGAATGTGTAGCTTTTGCACACACAGCACAAGACGGTAAAAATTCGTTTTGATTCAATCTCATGGGACAACTTTTAACAATTGGTTAAATAAAATTAACAAATTATACTGCACAGAATACACCGAATTTAACGAATGCCGATATATTATTCACAAAAAGTTGCAGTTGTACCGCTACTATTTTCAGCCTTTTCCTGCAATCACAATTACAATTTCACCTTTAACAGTTTTTGCTTTAAAATGCGCTGCCACATCTTGCAGTGTACCTCTTTTATTTTCTTCAAATAGTTTGGTTAATTCTCTTGTTACACAGCATTGTCTTTCTGAACCAAAGTATACAGCAAATTCTTCTAAAGATTTTACCAGCCGCATGGGGCTTTCGTAAATAATGATGGTTCTGTCTTCTAAAGCGAGCTGCTTTAATTTGGTTTGTCTCCCCTTTTTTAAGGGCAAAAAACCTTCAAATACAAAACTATCTGTAGGTAGGCCACTATTTACCAAAGCGGGTACAAAAGCGGTTGCGCCAGGTAAACATTCTACTTTTATATCATGCTTAATGCATTCTCTAACTAAGAAAAAAGCAGGGTCGCTAATGGCAGGGGTTCCAGCATCGGTAATTAATGCAAATACTTTGCCTGCTTGCATTTGGTCTACCAAATGAGTAGCTACTTTATGCTCATTATGCTGATGGTAAGGCGATAATGGCTTTTTGATATTGTAGTGGTTTAACAACCTTGATGATGTTCTTGTATCCTCACATAAAATGACATCTACACTTTGCAATACTTCTATTGCACGAAATGTGATGTCTTTTAAATTACCCAAAGGTGTAGGAACGAGGTATAACATAATCTTTTCGTCAACCGTCGACTGACGACCGACCACCGCGTTTAAACTGTCGACGGTAAACGGTGGACGGTTGACTAAGCGATGGTTTCTATCTCAAAATATTCCATTACAGCGTTTGCCAATAATTTTTTACTAGCTTCTTCTGCAATCGCTTTTGCTGCTGCTTCACTCTCAGCTTCTATTTGTAAAGTAATGTGTTTGCCCACACGTACATCTTGTACAGAGGTTAAACCAAGGTTTGATAAACCGCTTAACACAGCTTTACCTTGTGGGTCTAACAAATTTTTTAAAGGCATTACCTTAATTTGAATATTGTATATCATGATTTTGATGGTTTGAAAACTAACGATACAATTACGTAGGCTGCAAATGTAATAGGTACAGCCATCCAATTGAAAAATAATGCTGCCACAATTGATACAATAGCGATGATAATGAATGGTACAAAGCTTTTTACTGTGGCATTTTTAAATTTTAAAGCTAGCATGGGCAAGGTAGAAACCATTAAATAGCTAATCACAAATACAACTGCGTACCAAAACCATTTGTTAACTAATAAATTAATAATCCATTCTGCCTGATTAGGATACCAAAATATTAATGGAAAAGCCGCTACCAATAATCCCGCCGCAGGTATTGGCACGCCTTTAAAACCATAAGATTGTTCGGTATCAATATTAAACCTTGCTAAGCGATACGCACCTGCACAAGGTAAAATGAAGGCTGGCATCAGCCACAGTGTATTAATATCTAAGCCATTTGGCTGCTGCGCAAAACTTAAACGCAAAAACTGGTACACAATCATGCCAGGCGCCACACCAAAGCTTACTACATCGGCCAAGCTATCTAGTTGCTTACCTAATTCAGATGGTACTTTTAGCAATCGTGCCACAAAACCATCAAAAAAATCTACCACAGCAGCAATCGCTATAAATAAGCTAGCCATCACTATTTTTTCTGGAATTATCACCAAACTGTTATCTGTAGAAATGGTTAAGCCCGTTTGCACCGCTGCAATAATAGCCAAGCAACCAAAAAAGAGGTTTAATAACGTGAAAATGTTGGGGATTTGCGCAACTAGACGACCGCTTACCGACGACTGTTGACCGCCATTGTTAAGTGCATTCATGAACCTAATGTTTTTATAAGGGCTTGTACCATGGCAATCAATTTTTCGTACTTATCATACTTTTCTCGAAAAATTAATTCATCAATGTAGCCTCTTTGTTTTGATAAATAGAAACAAGCTATTACCTCTAAAGCAGAACGATTGGCTATTACTAAAAATCGCCTAAACTCAATGTTAGACTGTAAAGTTGATCCTTCTGCAATATTTAAAACTACCGAATCGGCAGCTTTTTTTATTTGTGACGTGAGAATGAACAATTCATCTTTTGGAAACAACTTTGTCATATCTGATACTTCACCAGATAATGCTAAAGAAAGTTGCCAAATTTTTAAATTCTCAAACTTAAATGCCATTCTTGTTTAGTTAGAAATCTCGGTTGACGGTTAGCGGTTAACGGTTGACTTCATTACTCTCTCAATCTCCTCTACCGTAATTGGTATATTTTTCATTAAGTCAATATGGCCGCTCTTAGTAATCCACAAGTTGTTTTCTATGCGAATCCCCATTTGTTCTTCTTCTATGTAAATGCCCGGCTCTACGGTAAATACCATACCTGCTTTTATGGGTTCGGTACGTGTGCCTAAGTCGTGCACATCTATACCTAAGTGGTGAGATATACCGTGGTACAAATACTTTCTGTAAGCCATATTGTCTTTGTCTTCGTTTTTTACATCTGTCTTGGTAAGCAAACCAATTTTTATAAATTGTTTGGTAGCTTCATCGCCTATTTTATCGGTATAGTCTAATATGGTAATACCAGGTTTTAAAAGGCTTTTAGCATAATTATGTAAGTGCAAGCAAGCATTGTACACTTCTTTTTGTCGCTTGCTAAACTTACCATTCACAGGTATGGTTCTTGTTAAATCTGCACAATAGCCGCCATATTCTGCACCAAAATCCATCAGTATCAATTCACCATCTTTACATACTTGATTATTGCTTACATAATGCAACGTTCTAGCTCTATCGCCACTAGCAATAATGCTGCCGTAAGCCTCGCTAGTAGCACGATTGCGCAAAAACTCATGCATAATTTCTGCTTCAATTTCGTATTCCATCACACCTGGTTTTACGAACCTGCACACACGTTCAAATGTTTTTTGCGTAATATCTATCGCCGTTTGTAATACCTCAACTTCTTCCTTAGTTTTAATACCGCGTAATGCCTTCATCAACTTAGCAGCACGCAAGTAATTGTGCAATGGGTAGCGACTTTTCATTTCATCTATAAAGCGATAATCACGGCTGCGCACAAGGCTTGCCTTTCTATCGTTCTCGTTGCTATCTAGGTAAATATTATCTGCTAAATGCACCCAAGTTTGTAGCAAAGCGTCAATACTATCCAACCAAATAATGGTTTGTATACCAGAAATAGCCGTGGCTTCATTTGCACGAAGCCGCTTGCCATCCCATTTTTCTTTTAGCTCATTTGGGCGCACCAATACTAGCACTTCTCGGTATTTTTCATCGTAGTAATCAGGGTATAAAATCACCATGCTATCTTCTTGTTCTACACCACTTAGCCAGTATAAGTCGCTGTTTTGTTTAAACTTATGAATGGCATCCCCATTGCTAGGAAACTCATCGTTGCTTACAAAAATGGCAATGCTATTAGGCTGCATTTCTTTTGCAAAGCGCTTACGATTATTAATAAAAATATTCGGATTGAGTGGTAGATATTTCATATACAACAGTTTAGAGGTTGCAATATACGTAGAGACGCCATGCGTGGCGTCTCTACGTATTAAATGTTTGGCGTCTCTGCCCTTTATTTCTTCAAGCCTTAATAATGCCAAGCTTCATGTTGGTGGCAGGTTTTAGTCTTTCGTTAATTTTTTAAGCATTGTTTTGCACTTGTAATAATTGTATAATCCAATCAAGCAATATTTCATATTACCTCTTCCAAACACAGAAAGATTGATTGCCATGCATTCATTGTCAAAAAGTAATGTAAAGCTTCTGTCAAATGCCCAAATGGAAGAACTTGTCTTGCCAATTAAAAATTGCGACTTTGAATTGTCAATTTTTTATTTTGGGATAATAGTGTTGTAAAATCTTTGTTGAAAGTTCAATGTTAGATTCTTTATTGCAGCCCTTTACTATATAAAGTTTATCAATAAAATAGCCGTTAATACTTACAAATATTGTCAACAAAATAAGAAAGCTAGCAACTTGAAATGGATAGTGTTTATAAAATGTATTTATCAGAAGAAAATAAAAAAAAGCAATTGTCCCAATGCAACCAGCAAATGATGAGAAGTTTATCCATAGCAATTGACCAAACGTTCCTTTATAAATAAGCCGCTCATTTTTAATACTCTTTTCTAAGTCAATTTTTGCTGCCATAAAAAATTATAGGCAACGTTCGGCTTGCTGCTGTGCTGGCATATTACATTCGACAGCACGGAACAAATGCCGGTAGTTGCTTTATACTTTGTTGTTCTATTTTGTAACTGGCCTTGCAGATAAATATTCTTTAATTGTCTCAATAATAAGTTGCAATAGTTTTATGTCTATAAATGCAAATGGTGCGATAAATAAAACTGATAATAAAACTATCTCAAAATTATTGTCATTTGCCAAGCCCAAACTATTATTTTTTTCTGTTTGTTTCTTCAATTTTCTTGTCCAGAGAAAAGCTGTACCAATTATTGAAAATATAAATACGTCAATAAAAATAGGTGGAAGAGGATAACATCTAAAGGCTCTTTCATTTAAAGCCCCATACTGAATTATTATTGTCTTATCAGCTAACCAGTCAACAAAACAAGTCCTAACAAGATAGATAAGAGTCGTCAAGAAAATAATCCAATAATATGTCTTTAAAAGTTTTATAGTTTTCATTGTAACAGCCACTAACGCTAAGTTTTAGCACAGAAAATAAATTTAAAAAGCCTGTCAAATTTTAGAGAATTTCTCCCACATTAAATTGTTTGGGTGAGTCTGTGTGCAATTACAGGCAACGCAAGTATATATGATATTAGGCGCACTATCAAATATTTTCTTGCTGCTGATTATTAATGTATTAGTCTTCGCCTTTTTGTATGGTCGTTGTTACAATCCAATCTATTCGCCATTTGTATTGTCGGGTACTCACCAGTCTTCGCCTAGGTACCTGTCTTCACCTATCAATATTGTTTTCAAGTGTTTCGTGAGGGCACGTTACTCTGCTGAGGCAAATTCCATGAATCATTTTAAAATGGCGTTCAGCCTATTTTTTCCAAACAAGTCTTACTGTATGCGAACTGTAGTTCCTATTTTCCTAACGCTAGTTTACTTTATGGTAACTGTAGTTCCCGTATACGAACTGTAGTTCCTGTTTTGTAAACAACAGTTTGCTTTTTGGTACCTGTAGTTTCTGTACAAGAACACTAGTTCGTAAAAATGAACAGGAGTTCGCTACAGCGAACTCCTGTTACCTCATGGCAGTATTTTATTAGTGAATTATTTACTATTTGGCCGCTGTTGGTATGTCGGGTGAGCTTATGTTAAAGGATACCAACAGCTTACAACGTCCTGTGTCAGAAAAATTCAACAACCAATTCCACATCCCTTTAGGCGGATTATCCCAGTGGGATACGGTTATGTTAAACAGCGTAATAATGCCATTTTATGGCAAGGTTTCTAATAAAGCCATTACCAAAGTAGCCGCATTTTTTGCAGCCATCTCATAAAAGTGTTTTACATCGGTTGCGGCTTTGCTATTGGCATTATCGCTTAAACTTCTAATTACTAAAAACGGTGTTTGCTGTTGCCAACACACTTGCGCCACAGCAGCGCCTTCCATTTCGGTAGCGGCAGCATGTAGTTGGTAGCGTAATTGGTGGTTCAGTTTTTCAGAAGACACAAATACATCGCCTGTAACAATAATGCCGCTTTTAATAATGGGCAAAAAACTATCGCTACCACGTTGTACTTTTTCTAAACGCACTGTTTTAGCCACAGCCATTGCTTTGCTTACCAAGCCAGCGTCGCAAGTAAAATATAAAGGATTGGGCTGCATGGTTGCAGGATGTTTGGTAGGATTGTACACCATACCAGAATCGGTAACGGCGCCAAAATCGTGATAGGTAAGGGTAGTGCCAATTACAATATCGCCAGGCTGTAAGGTACTATCTACACCACCTGCAATGCCAGAAAATACAATGCTTTGTGGCTTAAAGTGTTCTAGCATTAACGTAGTAGCAATGGCTGCGTTTACTTTGCCAATACCTGTTTGTGCTACTACTACCTGCTTGCCATGCAGTAAGCCTTTGGTAAAATGTATTTGCTGAATAACGGTATCGGATGGCTGTGCCAATTGCTGTTTTAGTAATACCAATTCCGGTGGAAAAGCTCCTAAAATACCAATTACTTTCTGCGCCATAGCACTAGCAATACACAATATTAACCCTAACAATAATGACGTTAACTGTTTCATTCCTATAATTTAAAAAATAAGTGCTGCAATAGCAAATGCATCAATAAGCCACATGGCCAATGTTATGTTTTTGAATTTACCTGCTGCTATTTGCAAAGTAGTATAACTCAAAAAGCCCCAAATAATGCCTTGTGTAATAGAATACGTAAACGGTATTAGCACCATCGCAATAAATGATGGCACAGCTTCTTCCATAGCTAGCCAATTAATTTTTACCACTGGCTTCATCATAAACACGCCTACTAACACCAAGGCAGGTGCGGTGGAAATAGCTGGTACGGCACTAATTAATGGCGATAAAAACAAAAAAGGTAAAAACAAAATAGCACCTATAATGGCGGTAACACCTGTTCGTCCACCAGCTTCAATACCCACCGCAGATTCTATATACGCTGTGCCAGGACTGCTGCCAAGTAAGCCTGCAATAGTGGTAGAAAAAGCATCCACCAATAGCGATTGTTTCAAGTTGCGAGGCTCGCCAGAAGCATCCATTAAATCAGCCGCTTCTGAAAGACCTACAAAAGTGGAAAGGCTATCGAACAAATCGGTAAATACAAATGCAAATATCACAGGCAGCATGCTGTATTGTAAGGAATGCAGTACATCAAGCTTAAAGAGTAAACTAAAATCGGGCATAGCTACAATACCATTAAAATGAATAATGGTATTTGCGCCACCCCAATATCTACCAATTGGCCAAGCCAACAAACTGGTAGCAATAATGCCAATGATGATACCGCCTTTTACTTTTTTTATAAGCAAGATGGCTGTCATGGCAAGCCCAATCAAAAAGGTTATAACAGGTGCAGACAATGTGCCGATGCCAACAATGGTAGCAGGATTAGCCACAATAAACTTCGCATTTACAAAACCAATGAGGGTAATAAACAAGCCAATGCCAGCAGCAATGGCATAGCGCAAAGTTTTAGGAATGGCTTTTACTATGTAGGTGCGAATATTAAAAACTGATAGGATGAAAAAGATAATACCTGACCAAAACACTGCACCTAAAGCCACAGTATAACTCATTTTTAAAGTAAGTACTGCGGTAAAAGTAAAAAAGGCATTTAAACCCATACCCGGCGCTACTAGAATAGGATTACGTGCATACAAACCCATGAGCAAACTGCTGAAAAAAGATACCAATACGGTGGCTGTAAGTACCGCAGAAAAAGACATACCTGCTTGGCTTAAAATAGATGGATTAACAACAATAATATAAGCTGTTGCCAAAAATGAGGAAATGCCTGCTAGTATTTCTGTAGAGAGTGATACTGGTTTTTGATTGGTTAAAGCTTGAGATTGCATAGCAGTAAGGTGGTTTGCTCAAAGATAAGAGCGAAGGGCTTACGTTACAATGGGCAAAGCTGAAGGCAGTATCTAGCCGATGCAGTAAGTACTTCGTAAACTCAGCATAAACTTGCAACGAAGAAAGATAGTAGTATCCCGATAGCTATCGGGACTGGTTACATAAAACAAAACAACCTCAAATTCAACGACTTTGAGGTTGTGCATTTACAAAAGATGCGCTTATAAAAATTTCAATACTTCAGCGCCCATGGCGACAGTTCCTAAGATTTTGTCAGCAGGTGTCGTTGCATCGGCAATATCACGCGTTCTGTAACCTTCTTTCAAAACTTTGTCAACTGTGCTGATAACAAGTTCAGACTCTGCTTTAAGACCAAAAGAAATATCTAACAACAACGCAGCAGATAAAATAGACGCTAAAGGATTGGCAACACCTTTACCTGTAATGTCGTGTGCAGAACCATGAATAGGCTCGTAAACACCTGTACCATCACCAATAGAAGCAGACGCTAGCATACCCATAGAACCTGCAATTTGAGAGGCTTCGTCGGTCAAGATATCACCAAATAAATTAGCAGTAACTACCACATCAAATTGTTTTGGATCTTTAATGAGCATCATCGCACAAGAGTCAACAAACTGATGGGTTACTTCAACCTCTGGATATTCTAAAGCTACCTTTTGTACCACTTCACGCCACAAACGGCTGGTTTCAATAACGTTGGCTTTGTCAACCGACATTAATTTTTTACCACGTGTCATAGCTGCATCAAAAGCTTTGCGAGCAATACGTTCTACTTCAAAGCGGCTGTATTCAGCAACGTCAAAAGCGGTGTCACCATTGTTTTTACGGCCTTTTTCGCCAAAATAAATATCGCCAGTTAACTCACGGAAGAACAAGATATCAGCACCTTTTAAAATTTCTGGTTTAATGCTAGAAGCACCTAGTAATTCATCGAATAATTTGATGGGGCGTATGTTGGCGTACAAGCCTAACTCTTTACGCATTTTCAATAAACCTTGTTCTGGGCGCACTTTGGCGGTAGGGTCGTTATCATATTTTGGATGACCAACAGCACCAAATAAAATAGCGTCAGACGCTTTCATTTTTACCAAGGTTTCATCTGGTAAAGGATTGCCAGTAGCTTCAATGGCAACGTGGCCAATTAAGGCTTCATCGTATGTAAAGTCATGGTTGAATTTAGCAGCTATTTTGTCTAAAACTTGCTTACCTACAGCAGTTACTTCCTGACCAATACCATCACCTGGGACGATTAAGATGTGTTTTTTCATTTTTTCTTTTGAGGCAAAGAGGCAAGGAGGCAGAAAGGCAATGAGTTGACCTTAGCGATTCTTATGTTCTCTTTTTATTTTAGTTTTTGAATAATCGTGTACAATATTTTATCTATCTCAATACTTAGGTTAAATACCTTATTAAAACTTTCTTGTGTAATATAATTTAGGTCTAAGGCAATTTGGATTTGTGTTTGCAATTCGTACAAAGAACCATTGGCTATTTGCAAAAAACGTTTATAATCGCCAGTTGAATTTCTGCCATAACCTTCAGCAATATTGCTTGGTATAGAAACGGCACAGTTACGTATTTGACTAGTTAAACCATAGATTTCTTCTTTCGGAAAAGCTTGACTTGTAAGGTAAATATCCTTTACTAAAGCCATTGCTTTTTGCCAAACAATTAAGTCTCTATATGATTTAATTGGTGTCATTTGTATACTGGTTTTTACTTTCTGCCTTATATCTTCCTGCCTTCTTGCCTTACACCTCTTTGCCTTCTAAATAATATTGAGCATTTTCTGAGTGGCTTTAATAGCTGCTACTGTTTGGTCGCTATCAAGGCCACGTGTTTTAAACTCTTTGCCATTGTGCAACCAAGTAATAATGGTTTCGCACAAGGCATCTGATTTACCACCGGGAGGAATCCGAACGGTATAATCTGTTAGTAGTGGCAACTCTAATTTTTTGAGTTTGTATATTTTTTGTAAGGCATTTACAAAGGCATCGTATTGACCATCGCCTTGTGCATGTTCTTCAAATATTTCGTTGTTAATGCTAATTTTTAGCGTTACAGATGGTCGTAAATCTTTTGAGTGTGTGAGTACATAATTCTCAATTAGCACTTTCTCTTCAATCGTGTTGCTATCTAAAATATCAGAAATGATGTACGGCAAATCAGCCTGCGTAACCATTTCTTTCCTATCGCCCAATTCTATAATGCGTTGGGTAACTTTCTTTAAATCGTCATCAGACAATTGAATGCCCAACTGCTGCAAGTTGTTCTCAATATTGGCTTTGCCGCTTGTTTTGCCCAAAGCATATTTTCGCTGACGACCAAAACGTTCAGGCATTAAATCGTTAAAGTACAAGTTGTTTTTCTTGTCACCATCTGCATGAATACCAGCAGTTTGGGTAAATACATTTTCGCCCACAATAGGCTGATTAGGCGATACTCGAAAACCAGAAAATGTTTCAACCAATTTGCTTACAGAATAGAGTGATTTTTCAACCACCGATGTTTTTACATTTTTTACAAAATCGTTCAATACCGCAACAGTGCTAGATAATGAGGCATTACCAGCTCTTTCACCCATACCATTTACAGTAAGATGCAAGCCATGAATACCAGCTTTTACTGCGGCTAAAACATTGGCCGTACCTAAATCATAATCATTATGACCATGAAAATCGAAGTGTTTATTTGGATATCTATTGACTATTTCACTTATAAATTCACTTACTTCTGAAGGAATTAAAACGCCTAAAGTATCGGGTAATAAAATACGCTTAACAGGTTGTTGCGTTAAAAAGTCAAGGTATTGAAAAACGTAGTCTTTAGAGTTACGCATACCATTGCTCCAATCTTCTAAATACACGTTGCAAGTAATGCCTTTGCTATTGGCCAATGCAATTACAGCAGCTATTTCATCAAAATGTTGCTGTGGTGTTTTCTTCAATTGGTGCGTTAAATGATTGAGCGAGCCTTTGGTTAACAAGTTCATCACTTTTGCACCAGCTTCTACCATCCAGTTAATAGAGGTTTCGCCATCAACAAAAGTGAGTACTTCTACTTTATCAATAAAGCCATTGGCGGCAGCCCAACTAGTAATTTTTTTTACGGCTAAAAATTCGCCTTCTGATACACGAGCAGAAGCGATTTCAATTCTATCTACTTTAACCTCGGTTAATAGTAATTGTGCAATTGTTAATTTTTCTGAGGCAGAAAAGGATACACCGCTCGTTTGTTCACCATCGCGTAGCGTGGTATCCATTATTTCTATGTGACGCTTAGAATTAGGCATTGTGGTAGATAAATGCTAAATAGAAGATAGTCATATTAGCAACAGTAAGTGTAACTATTGCTAATATGACTGTTATGTTTAGTATGCTGAATTGGCTGCGAAAGTTTTAATCTCGTCTTTCATGGCTTGTAGATAATCAATATCATCAAAACCATTGAGCATATTGTGTTTTTTGTAACCATTAATAGCAAAAGATTCAGACTCGCCAGTAGCCAAAATAGTAATGGTTTGTTCTGGTAAGTTTACTTCTAATTGTGCATTTGGATCTGCCTCAATAGCAGTGAATATTTTTACTAAAAACTCATCACTTACCGTAACTGGTAAAATGCCAATGTTTAAAGCGTTGCCTTTAAAAATATCAGCAAAAAAGCTAGATACTACGCAACGAAATCCGTAGTCGTAAATAGCCCAAGCAGCGTGTTCACGGCTGCTACCGCTACCAAAGTTTTTACCACCTACTAGTATTTTACCACTGTAAATGGGATTGTTTAATACGAAATCTTGCTTTGGTGTTTCGTCGTTATTGTAGCGCCAATCTCTAAAAAGATTATCGCCAAAACCTTCACGCTTAGTCGCTTTTAAGAAACGTGCAGGAATAATTTGGTCAGTATCTACGTTTTCTATTGGTAAAGGAACCGCAGAACTTGTAAGAATAGTGAATTTATCGTAAGCCATGATAATTTGAAATTTGTAGTTTAAAATTTAAATGATTTTACTCTCGCCTCTTTGCCTTTCTTGCCTTTTATAGCAACTCTCTAGGGTCAGTTACAACACCTGTAACAGCAGCAGCAGCAGCAACCAAAGGGCTAGCCAACAATGTTCTACTACCTGGTCCTTGACGACCTTCAAAGTTTCTGTTACTAGTGCTTACTGCATATTTACCAGCAGGAATTTTATCATCGTTCATAGCTAAACAAGCTGAACAACCCGGCTGACGCAACTGAAAACCCGCTTCAGTTAAAATATCTAAAATGCCTTCTTCTTTAATTTGTGCTTCTACAATATGGCTACCTGGTACTAACCAAGCGGTGATATTATCTGCTTTTTGTTTACCTTTTACAATACTTGCAAAAGCTCTAAAATCTTCAATACGACCATTGGTACAGCTACCTAAAAACACATAATCTACTGGTTTGCCAATGATTTTTTCGTTTTCAGCAAAGCCCATGTAGGCTAATGATTTTTTGTAAGAAGCTTCACCATCTTTTACTTCGGCAGCAGCAGGAATATTTTTGCTAATACCTGTACCTAAACCTGGGTTGGTTCCGTAAGTAATTTGTGGTTCTATTTGGTCAGCAGAGAAGGCTAATTCGTAATCAAATTGTGCATCTGCATCAGTTTTTAAGGTTTTCCAATATGCTACTGCTTTATCCCAAGCATCACCTTTTGGTGCTTTTTCTCTACCTTTTAAATAATTGAAAGTAGTTTCATCAGGTGCAATCATGCCACCACGAGCACCCATTTCTATAGATAAGTTACAAACCGTCATTCTTCCTTCCATGCTCATTTGCTCAAATACTTCACCTGCAAACTCGATAAAGTAACCTGTAGCACCGCTAGCAGAAATTTGAGATAAGATGAACAAAGGCACATCTTTTGGCGAAACGCCTTTGCCTAATTTGCCATTAATAGTAATGCGCATTTTTTTAGGCTTTGGCTGCATAATACATTGAGAAGACAATACCATTTCTACCTCAGAAGTACCAATACCAAACGCAATAGCACCAAAAGCACCGTGTGTAGAGGTGTGCGAATCGCCACAAACGATGGTCATGCCGGGTAACGTAATGCCATTTTCTGGTCCAATAACGTGTACAATACCGTTTTTAGGATTATTTAAACCCCAATGCGAAATGCCGTATTTAGCAGCATTGGTTTCTAATGCTTTTAATTGATTGGCAGACAATGGATCTTCAACGGGTAAGTGTTGATTGATAGTAGGGGTGTTGTGGTCAGCGGTAGCAAAGGTTCTATCAGGAAACATGACACCGATATTTCTTGTTTCTAAACCTAAAAAGGCAACCGGGCTGGTTACTTCGTGAATAAAATGACGGTCGATAAAAAACACATCTGGACCATCTTCAATCTTGCGAACCACGTGGGCATCCCACACTTTATCAAACAATGTACTAGCCATAAAGCTTCTGTTTATTTATTAAAAATAGTTTGTAAATATCTGTATTTTTTGTTTTTGGTAAGTAAATAGAACAAAAGCCTACGTATCGCTTCTATCATTTACAAATACCTTTTTCTTACTCGCTTTCAAAAGTAAAGTATTGAAGCATGATAAAAACATACTTATTTTGTCAATTATCAATACTTAATAGGTATTTATGGAAATAAGACATCTCAAATATTTTCTCATTTTGGCAGATGAATTGAGTTTTGTAAAAGCATCAGAGAAGTTATTTATCTCACAGCCACCTTTAAGCCGTCAGATAAAAGAATTAGAAGACGAGCTAGGGGCAAGATTATTTGACAGAAATAGTAAAAAAGTAGAACTAACAGAAGCGGGTAAATATTTTAAACAAGAAGTAACGCTGCTTTTAGACAATTTGGATAGAGTTAAACTGAAAACCCAAAAGATTGGCAATAATATCAGCGGTGAGTTTAGAATTGCCTATATCAGCTCAACGTTTTCTGGTGATATTGCTGAGTTAATTAAGTTTTTATCTAGCAAATATCCATTTGTAAACTTTAGTTTGTACGAAGTACCTACCGCAAGGCAAATAAGCGATTTAGAACAAGGTAAACTTGATCTTGGTATAATACGAGCGCCACTCAAATCGCCTAAAATTGCTACGCATTTGTGGTTTAGAGATAGCTTTTCGGTAGTATTTAACAAGCAATTGGTTCAGCTTGATACGGAAGAAGATATAGAGAAATTAAAGGAAGAGATTTTTGTATTTTTTAATAAAGATTATGCGCCGCATTATTACGAGTTATTGCTTGAAATATGCGCTGGTTACGGTTTTGTACCGAAAGTTGTTCATGAATCTAACAATATTTCATCTATTATTCAGTTGGTTAAAAATGGATTGGGGTCATCTATTGTGCCCACCAATATTTTAAAAAGTCACAACTATTCAGAGCTTGGTTTTATTGAACTTAAAAAGGGTAATTTATTCACCGATGTATTAATTGCTACACCAAAAGATGATGATTCTGAAATAGCAAAAGCAGCTATTGGCTTTTTGTTGCGGTAAATAAAAAAGCTCTCTTAAAATTTTAATTCTAAGAGAGCTTTTACTAGATTAATTAAGCATCAACTATTTAAATCAATTCAACTTTTTCCATGATGTCGCCAGCTTGTATTTGGTCAATAATTTCAACACCGTCTATTACTTTACCAAAGCAAGTGTGTACGCCATCTAAATGGCTTGTATTGTTACGGCTGTGGCAAATGAAAAACTGAGAACCGCCTGTGTCTTTGCCTCTGTGTGCCATAGACAAGACGCCGCGGTCGTGGTATTGTTTATAACCTTTTGTTTCACATTTAATTGAATAACCCGGCCCACCAGTACCATTGCCATTTGGGCAGCCGCCTTGTATCATAAAATCTGGAATTACCCTGTGAAATGTAAGGCCATTGTAAAAACCTTCATTGATTAGTTTTTTAAAATTCGCCACAGCAATTGGTGCTGCATCGTCGTACAATTCAAATGTTATCACACCTTTTGCGGTTGTAATAGTGCCTTTGGTTAATGTTATCTCGTTCATATAAAAATCAAATTAGCTAACGAAAGTAAAGGTTTAAAATGATTAGGTTAACGATACTGCAGCACTGACGTTTAGCAATAATAAAAAAGCCCACAGTTGCCTGCGGACTTTTTACCTCATCACATCACACAAATATTACTACGCTTCATTTCTAAACACCACAATATTGTCGAAAATATCTACCAAAACGGGCTTGGTTTTATCTATCATACCACCTAGTATTTTTTTACTTAGCTGATTGATGATTTCTTTTTGAATCAAGCGTTTTAATGGTCTTGCGCCAAATTGTGGGTCGTAACCATTTTCAGCTAAATAATCTAGTAAGTATTCTGAGAACTTTAACTCAATACCATTTTTAGCCACTAATTGTTTTAAACTTTCTAGTTGTATGGTAATAATGCCTTTGATTTCTTTTTTCATCAATGGCTGAAACATAATTACTTCATCTATTCTGTTTAAAAACTCTGGTCTGATGGTCTGTTTCAATAAATTCACTACTTCAATTTTGGTTCTTTCTACAACTTCCTCTCTATTGGCTTCAGTTACATTTTCAAATGCATCTTGAATAATGGTGCTACCCATATTACTTGTCATGATAATAATCGTATTTTTAAAATTCACCACCCTGCCTTTATTATCTGTCAATCGACCATCATCTAGCACTTGTAGCAACACATTGTACACATCTGGATGCGCTTTTTCAATTTCGTCTAATAATACCACGCTGTAAGGTTTTCTACGTACTGCTTCTGTCAGCTGACCACCTTCATCATAGCCAACATAGCCAGGAGGTGCACCTACCAAACGGCTAACTGTATGCTTTTCTTGGTACTCACTCATGTCTATACGGGTCATCATATTTTCATCGTCAAACAGGTAATCGGCTAAAGCTTTTGCCAACTCTGTTTTACCCACACCTGTAGTACCTAAGAAAATAAATGAACCAATTGGCTTTTTAGGATCTTGCAAACCTGCCCTGCTTCTTCTAATTGCATCTGCAATAGCAGTAATGGCTTCTTCTTGCCCAATTACTCTCTTGTGTAACTCATCTTCTAAATTCAAGAGTTTTTCTCGTTCGCTTTGTAGCATTTTGCTTAAAGGAATACCTGTCACTTTAGATATTGCTGCAGCTATATCTTCAGCATCTACTTCTTCTTTTAGCAAACGTTTTTCAGAGAAACTATCTAGTTGATTAGTGAGTTCAGTAATGGCTATTTCTTCGTTTTTTATTTTGCCGTAACGTATTTCTGCCACCTTGCCAAAGTCGCCATCACGTTCTGCACGTTCAGCTTCTGTTTTAAGGCTATCAATATTAGCTTTTGCTGTTTGTATTTTTTCTACAATCTCTTTCTCTTGTTTCCATTTGGCTTTAAGTGTATCACGTTCAACACTTAGTAAAGAAATATCTAATGACAAATCCTTCAATTGCGATTCATCTTTCTCGCGTTTGATGGCTTCTCTTTCAATTTCTAGTTGACGAATTTGACGTTCTAATTTATCCAATTCTTCAGGCATAGAATTCATTTCGAGTCTCAATTTTGCGGCGCTCTCATCTATCAAATCGATGGCTTTGTCGGGTAAAAAACGGTCGCTAATATAGCGGTGCGATAATTCAACAGCCGCAATAATGGCTTCGTCTTTTATGCGTACATGGTGGTGCGTTTCGTAACGGTCTTTGATGCCCCGTAAAATACTCACTGCATCGTCTACACTTGGTTCATCTATCAATACTTTTTGAAAACGACGTTCCAACGCTTTGTCTTTCTCAAAATATTTTTGATACTCGTTTAAAGTGGTTGCACCCACAGCCCTTAACTCACCACGAGCCAAGGCTGGCTTTAAAATATTGGCTGCATCCATAGCACCTTCACCACCACCCGCACCAACAAGCGTATGTATTTCATCAATAAACAAAATAATTTCGCCATCGCTTTCGCCTACTTCTTTTACCACGGCTTTTAAGCGTTCTTCAAATTCGCCTTTGTATTTAGCACCTGCTATTAGCAATCCCATATCTAAGGCAAAAATGATTTTGCTCTTCAAGTTCTCAGGTACATCCCCATTTACAATGCGCATGGCTATACCTTCAGCAATGGCGGTTTTACCTACACCTGGCTCGCCCACCAAAATGGGATTGTTTTTATTTCTTCTTGATAAAATATGTAACGTTCTACGTATTTCTTCATCACGACCAATCACAGGGTCTAGCTTGCCTTTACGTGCCAAATCGTTTAGATTTTTAGCATATTTCTGCAAAGCATTGTATTGGTTAGATGCTGTTTGTGAGTTAACCGTGCTGCCTTTTCTCAATTCTGTAATCGCTGCTATCAAACCTTTTTCGGTAAGGCCAGCATCTTTCAATAGTTTTGATGTATCATCATTAACCTGCAACAAGCCAATTAATAAATGTTCGACACTTACAAATTCATCTTTAAACTTAGCTATAGATGCAGCTGCTTTTAGCAATGCATTATTTAAATCTCTACTCAAGTTTTGAGCAGGTTCTGTGCCACTCGCTTTAGGTAGCTTTTTTAAACTTTCGTCTAATTTTAAGTCTATTAAGCTGGTGTTTACAGCGTTTTTCTTCAATAGGTAATCTATTGAACTGTCATCGTCATTTAGTAAAGCTTTTAGTAAATGATTGGTTTCAATGTTTGGGTTACCATTGTTAAACGCCACTTGTTGCGCTGCTTGAATGGTTTCCTGGGCTTTAATGGTATAATTATTTAAGTTCATAGTTGTAGATTTATTTGTCAGAACCTAGATTTAAAAAGCTTTACAGGATTAAAGGATTGCTATAAAAATTACGTTTGTCCTATAAATCAATAAAATCCTACAAAATCTTGGTTCAGACTTTTATCTTTAACGCAAACTCTAATCCAACAAATTAATTCGGAAAAAATGTCTGTAAATTGCAAATTAACCTGTCGCAAAGTCTTATCTGTATTGAGTTTCATGCTATTGTTTCAGTTTGCCCATGCGCAATACGACTTTAGTGGTATTGAGAAAAAGTTTGATGCTTTTAAAGATGATATCGGGAAAAATTTTGTTTGCCTGATTTACAAAGACGGTAAGATTATTTACAAAAAAGAAGTGGAAGGTTTTGACGCAAGGGCACAAGCGCATATTGGGCAAGCAAGCAGATGGTTTGTAGTGGCTTTGGTGATGAGTTATGTAGACCAAGGCAAAATAAACCTAGACGAAAAAGTGAGTACTTATTTGCCAATATTTGCCACTTATGGTAAAAAGTACATCACTGTTCGCAATTGCCTTACAGAAACGACGGGTATAAAATCTTGCAATCCTTCGGGCAAAACACTAGAAGAAAGGGTAGATGCCTATGCTAGCAAATGCGATATTAATACGAACCCTGGCGAAGCGTTTGATTATGAAAATATTGGTATTACCATTGCTGCACGTGTATGCGAAGTAGTTGCAAAACGTGGATTTGAGCAAATTATGAACGAGAAAATTTTTAGACCGTTGGCGATGCGTAATTCCAGTTTTTTTAGTGAATCTGGTAATGTTAATCCTGCTAATGGTGCATTAAGTGCTGCCGAAGATTATATTAATTTTATGAGCTTATTTTTAAATAAGGGGCAATTTAAAGGCAAGCAAATATTAAGTGAAAAAGCCATTGAGGAAATGACCAAAATACAGATTACGACTAGTATGATTAAGCAAGCGCCAAAGCCTGTGGTTGGATATAATTATGCCTTAGGTACCTGGGCTATCGAAGCCAAGGATACTAAAGCCACTGCTATTGCAAGTCCGAGTATGTATGGTATGTTTCCTTGGGTAGATATATGTAGAGGGTATGCAGCAGTCATTTTTCCTAAATCTGGCAATGGTGAAAGTAAAAAGGCTACTTTAATTAGTATTAAGCAGTTTATTGATGGGGTGATAGGTGATTGTCATTAAGTGAATGGTCATTAGTCATTTGTCAATAGTCCTATAGTAATTATAAAATTGGAAATCGGTTCTATCTAATGACCAATGACAATTGATTAATGACTCAAAAATACAATTATGAAATTAATTCCAAGTATCTGGTGTTTCTTATTAGTAAGTACCATTGTTATCGCTCAAAAAGATGCTAGTAAAATTGACAAATGGCTAGCTGAAAATGTAAAAGATCTTGGTGGTAGGGCAGTAATGGTGGTGTGGAAAGATGGTAAAATAGTATACAATCATGCAGAAAATAGCTTAACCAATCGTCAAAAAATGGTGGCTAAATTTTTGGCAAATAGGCAAGGTGGTAATGCCGAAGCAGCAACACAAGATTTTACAAGTACTACTCGTGCACGAATTGCAAGTTGTAGTAAATGGCTAAGTGCGGCCTTGGTAATGACTTTTATAGATGAAGGCAAGCTAAGCCTTGATGATACCATTGGTAAGTTTTTACCTGTAATGTCACAAAACGGTAAGGGCGGTATTAAAATTTGGCATTGCTTAAGCCATTTAACTGGTATTAAAGGCCTTGAAGGCAAAGATAGCTGGACAGAAATGACCCACTATAAAACCATGGACGAAGCCATGGCAAGCATTAGCAAGCAACCTGTAGAAGTTGAAGCCGGCAAAACCTTTCATTATGGTAATACTGGCTTGCAAATAGCCGCAGCAGTAATAGAAAAAATTGCAAAAAAAGACTTCGAAACTTTATTTCAAGAACGCATTGCAAAACCTTGTGGTATGGTACAAACTGACTTTGGGAAAGTAGCGGTACCACAAGCTGCTGGTGGCGCTTTTAGTACTGCAGAGGATTATATAAACTTTTTGGTAATGCTACTAAATGAAGGAAATTTTAATGGTAAGCAAATATTAACTGCTAAGTCTGTAGTCACTATGCAACACAATTATGCCAAAGGTGCTACCATAATGGGCTCACCAAAAGAAGCAGGCAATTTTGGATATGGCTTTGGAGAATGGACGATGGATGACAACAACCGCTCTATTGCTGTTACTAGCCCGGGCTTGTTTGGTACTTTTCCTTGGATAGATAACAAAAGACATTATGCTGCTATCTTGTTCTCTTTTAATCTTAATTCAAATGGAAGACATGAGCGCTATGTATCTTTAAAAACAACTGTAGACGAAGTATTTGGTCAATAATAACCACTAATTATCAACTAACTAACCACTATGTTTGAACACAAAACCCAACCTTTATTATCTAAAAGCAAGTATTATAACCGCTTATATCGTAGTATGGCCTTATTTTTTGGGCTATTAATTGTTTGTTTAGCCATAGGCGTATTTGGCTATCATTTTTTTGCACAATTAGAATGGTTAGATAGTCTACACAACGCATCAATGATATTGAGTGGGATGGGACCTGTAGCAGAAATTAAAACCGTAAGCGGAAAATTATTTAGTAGTTTTTATGCCTTGTTTAGTGGTGTAGCTTTTATCACTAATATTGGTTTGTTACTTACGCCTGTGGTGCATCGCTTTTTTCATAAAATGCATGTAGAAAATAACTAATGCTATTGTTTTAATAAGAACTAGCTAGAAAATAGTGCTTTTAATTTTCGCTTTGATTTGATAATTATCAATAGCATCATGTTTTTTTGTTAATTTTCTATGACAAATTTGGGGTAAATAAAAGCGATTATAAAAATCGTATTTATAATCGCTTAACTAATAAGTGATTCCGCAGGGACTCGAACCCTGAACCCGCTGATTAAGAGTCAGCTGCTCTACCAACTGAGCTACGAAATCTTTATTAGGGCTGTGTATATAACCCTTGATTAACCAAAAGGTTTAATTCATTTTTTCATGATCATGTCGCTCGCTTTTGATAGCTTGCGGTTTTAATGATTCGCATGAAAAAGTTTGCCGTTATAGTAGCTGGGGGTAGTGGTTTACGTATGGGTGTAGCTACGCCCAAGCAGTTTTTATTGTTGCATAACAAACCTTTGCTTTGGCATACAATAAATGCTTTTGCCAATGCTTTTGCTGATATACAAATCATACTTGTTTTGCCACAAGCGCATATATATTTTGGTAATAATATTGCCGAAATGTTTCCTGAGTCTGCTATACAAGTAGCTATCGGCGGTGATTCTCGTTTTCAGTCAGTAAAAAATGGATTAGCTTTTGTGCCAAATGATGCCGTTGTTTTTGTGCATGATGGGGTACGTTGTTTAATTACACCACAATTAATACAAGCATGTTATACGCAAGCATTGGCAAAAGGCAGTGCTATACCTGCGGTAGCAGCTACGGATAGTATTCGTATTGCTGATGGCGACAGTTCTGTAGTGGCTGATAGAAATAATGTACGCATTATTCAAACGCCACAAACTTTTAAAAGTGATTTGTTGCTGCCAGCATTTCATCAGCCTTACAAGGACGCTTTTACCGATGAAGCGACTGTGGTGGAAGCTTTCGGTGAAAGAGTATTTTTAATAGAAGGCGATTATACTAATCTAAAAATTACAAGACCTATCGATTTGCTAATAGCTGAAAAGATTTTGGAAGAACGTGCCTTTTAGTGTTTGAATAGTTTCAAAGGCCAAGGTAGTTTGTTAATGATGAGTGATTGGTAATATTCTATTTCTGTATTGCCAAACTGCTCATAAAACCTTGCAAATTGTGGAAAATCGCTACCTTCAAAATCAAGCCAATAATGGCCGCCAGAAAATTGCTCAATTACTTTATCCTTTAGTAAATGCGTAGCACCACAAGCTAGACTTTCTGGTAAATTACCATTTAAAATAAAGGTGATTCTATTTTTGAATATCCAATAAATGCTACCAGCAATTAATTGTTGTTGTGCGTTAAAAGCACCTATGGTAAAGCATTTGCCATCTTTTATTAATTGTGTTGCTAATTGTTCAAACTGCACATAGTCTGAGTTTTTAGCGCCAATCGTATCGTTAAATCGCTGCCGATGCATGGCAATAATATCGGTTGGAGAAATAGTTGTTTTTACTTCTACACCAAGTTCTATTGCCTTTTGAATATTGCGCTTTGCTGAGCGGTGGTAGTCGCCTCTTAAGGCAGTGTAAGGTTTTGTAATGTTTAGCAAATAATTTGTTCTAGTAACTGTTGGGTAAGCTGATATGGAATTAGCTGCGTTAAGATTTGTTTCTATATACCAAAAATTGGATGGAATTTTTTTGATAAACGCGTCTACAATATCAGGAGTTATTTCATGGATTGAAAATATGCCACTTTGCTGTGTCATGGCTGGCTGATAAATATAGTTGATGCCATATTTTTTTCTATATGGTAATGGCATTACAGTTAAGTAATCATTATTTACCAAAGCACACCATTGAGAGTTGCACATCAAATCTAAATAGGTACTAGTCGCATAAATCAATCCATTTGCGCTAGCATTAATACAAGCATCCCATAACTTGGTATTTATTTGCTGCCTTGTTACAAAATGTATTGCTTGCGCTGCTATCATTTTTACAGAGGTATGTATTTACTCAACTTGTGTAAACTTAGTTTTTGAACATCAATACTGAAAGAAATGGTCTTCAAAAAACTGCCTTCACCTAGCACCGATTTGTTGTAATCTCTATACACTTTACTGCTCAAAATGGGAAAGTAAACATTTACAATATCCTTTAGTAGCGGTAATTGCAAGCCTGCATCGTATAAAAAGCGATTACCAGTCGCATTGTCTTGCCAAGCTTCTGCATACGTACCAATATCAACAAAAATCTTAAGCGGAATATTGAAAGGAAGTATTTGTAATGGATTGATTTTATCTGGTAAATTACCATCAAAATTTACCGCCATTAACCAATTATCTGTTTTACCTACTTTACTACTCAATAAGTCTGTGCGCACTTTAAAAAAGCCATCGCGCTGCATAATCTGCTGGCTTGCAAGGCCTTGAAATTCGTTTCTGCCTATAAAATAATCGCTGTAAGTGTAATCTTCATTGCCTTTAGGGCCGCTTAAATTTAAATAGTAGCGGTCAGTTTGATAAGCTGTAATGTAGGTTTTACTTTGTAGGTAAAAGAATTTGCCTGCAAAAAAACGTGCATTAATACCGCCTTTATTGCGCACATAATTAAAGAAGTAATTGCCAGTAAAACCTGCTCTTAAAAAGTTGCTACCCTGATCGATAGTTAGGTTAGCAATAAATGGATACAAAGCTCTGTCGTTACTCCAGTTTATTTTTAGTTGGTTAATATATGATTGTTCCGCTTGTTTGCTTGCAATATCAATATTGCCACTTGGTGTAATAACTGTTGTAAAACGCAAAGCATCTTCACTTAGTAGAAACGTACGTAATTGAAAGCTTAATTTTTCAGTTGAACGGATGTCTTTATTGTATAGTGTGTATTTGACAGAAGGTACTATCCTTATTACATTTTGAAAAATTTTTGCTTGCTGGTTATCAGGTTGAAAATCACCCATCGTGTACTTGGCGATACTTGAAGAAAATTCCAGCCAGCTATGCTGTTTAAATATATTATAAGAAGCTCTACCAAATATATTAAAAGCCTTGCTACCAGTAGCGTACATAGGTGCTACTAAAAAATTAAACTTCTGTAATGGTATTTGATAATTGTGTATATAAGCGCCTACCATCAATTTATCGTATTGATTAACACCTAAAGCTGGGCCAATTGAAATTTGCTGTGCGTTATAATTTGGCTTTAAAGGCGGTAATACGTTAAAACTTATTACTCTTTTAGTTGTTGCAGATTGTTTTGTAATAGTATTTGTGGTAAATAATTGTTCGTATAAACTATCTATATTCTGCTGACTATTTGCTTCTATTGCTTGCTTGAAATCAGCAGGGTAGGGATGTTTAAACTGCCATTGCTGATAATATTCTTGCATGGCATTTTTAAAGATAATAGGTCCAAGTTGCTGCTCTAGTTGTTCCATCCATTTACTTGCTTTTGTATATACATACAAACCGTAATTTATACTCGTAAAGGCATCGCTCGTTTGGTCAATTGGTTGTTCTTTATGAATGTTTTGGTAGGCTTCAATTAATAAGTTTTCAGTGTTTGTTTCAGTGTATTGTTCGTTTTTTTTAAGAGGATATCTGGTAGTGGTATATTTCTTTTCGTAAAAAGTATTCATGCCTTCATCCATCCACGCATGGTCTCTCTCATTGCTTGCCAATGCGCCGTAAAACCAGTTATGACCAAGTTCATGCGCAATGGTAACATCTAATTCTCGCCCACCTGCTTGTGTGGTAATTAAAGTAATCGTTGGATATTCCATACCGCCACTCACCGTATTGTCTGCGCCGCTTACTATGCTTGCTATACTATAAGGATAATCCCCAATTTCATTACTATAAAAGTGTAATCCAGCTTTTGCGTAGTTAATACTTTTTTGCCATTTAATCACATTCCAAGGGGTGTAAAAACTATAAACATCCACTGTTTTCGTTTTTAAAACAACAGTATCTTTTTGTACTACAAATTGCTTGCTGGCAAACCATGCAAAATCGTGTGCATTCGTAAGTTTGTACTCCAATATTTTGATGTCTTTAGCACTTACTGGCGCTAAATATTCTAGTTGTTTTATTGGCTTTGTCGTTTTCTTTTTTATGGCTTTATCAAATAAAATATAATTGGCTTGTTTCGTTATCGGCTCACTAGCCAGTTGCTTCAATCTCTCTAACTCTTCTTCATTCTGTAATATACCAGATGCTGCTACTATATAGTTATTAGGCAAAGTAATTTTTACTTCATAGTTTCCAAATTCACTAAAAAATTCACCTTGGTCTAAATAAGGCATTTCGTGCCACCCTTTTGCATCGTACACTGCTGGCTTAGGATACCACTGTGTTACTTGATAGCTTTGCCCAACATGACCGCCACGAGAAAAATTGTAAGGTAACTGAACATGAAAAGGTGTTGTAATGCTGATAGATTTACCTGGTAATAAAGGTTCTGGCAACAATAATTTTGCAATATCAATATATAGTGGATGCGCTTCTAATTTGACTGCTTTGCCAGCTACCTTAAATGCCAACTGATTAATATAACCCTTATTACTATCTGCTGCAAAATAAAATTCAGTTCTACCTAATCGCAACATCTGTTCACTAAATGCCGATTTATCATTTTTGTAAGCATTTGGCCACAAGTGAAACCAAATAAAATGCAGCGTATCAGGTGAGTTATTCGTATATTCTAGCTGCTCAAAGGCATCCAAACTATGTTGTTTATCATTTAACAGTACCTCGATGGTATAATTAACTTGCTGCTGCCAATAATTATTTTTTTGCGCAGCAACAACTAACATATTACTGATAAGAACGATTACAACTAAAAGGTATCGTACGCAATGCATTTATGGTTTTATTAAACGTTGGTTAGCATGAATTTTTTCCAAAATTTGGTGTGCCACTTCCATAGCTAGTAAGCCATCAATTTCGCTAACGGTAGTAGGTTTATTGTTTACAATGGCATCTACAAAACTTTCCAATTCAAGTTTTATAGCACTTTCTTGTTGTACCTCTGGATTAGCAACTGCAATGGTTTTTTTACCGCTAGGCGTGTCTAAATCAAATGAGAAAACATTTGCATCGTTTGGCTGTTTTAGTTTGATGATTTCTGTTTTCTTTTCTAAGAAGTCAATACCTATATAAGCATCTTTTTGAAACAAACGCATTTTACGCATTTTCTTCATACTGATGCGACTACTTGTAAGATTGGCCACACAACCATTGTTAAATTCTATGCGAACATTGGCAATATCAGGCGTTTCAGTCATTACCGCTACGCCGCTTGCCTGTATATTTTTTACGCCACTTTTTACCATACTAAGTACAATATCGATGTCGTGAATCATCAAATCTAATATCACACTTACTTCAGTACCACGTGGATTAAACTGCGCCAAACGATGCACTTCAATAAACATTGGATTGATAGGCGTATTTTTTATAGCCAAATAGGCAGGGTTAAAACGTTCCACATGGCCTACTTGCATTTTTACATTGGCTTCACGCACCACATCTACCAAAGTTTTCGCTTCTTCCATAGTATTGGCCAATGGTTTTTCTACAAATACATGTTTACCTTTTCGCAGCGCTCTCATGCACACTTCAAAATGTCTATCGGTAGGTACAACTACATCAACAATGTCGCACGCATCAAATAATTTATCCTCATCCAAAAAACGTTTAAGGCCATATTCTTCGGCCACTTGCTTAGCCATCTCATTATTGGGGTCAAAAAAACCAACCAATTTCACGCCTTTTATTTCCTTCCAATTATTCAAATGATACTTTCCTAGGTGACCAACACCAAAAACACCAACATTCAGCATATCAAAAAATTTAGTTTGTAAATATAGCCATTGCAATAAGTGGTGGCTTTGTAATTTGTAAACAGTATGTTGGTAGCATTTTTTGAAAAATATTTTGTAATTATTTAAAAATAAGTTTGGCTCATCAATTTAGAACCCTTACTTTTGCAATCCAAATAAATCGCGAGATAGAGCAGCGGTAGCTCGTCGGGCTCATAACCCGAAGGTCAGAGGTTCGAACCCTCTTCTCGCAACAGACAAATAAGAGCCTCATTCGAGGCTTTTGTTTTTTACAAAACAAATTAGTTGATGCAAAAACACTAGAGCATTGAAATGTTTAAAGTGTATATTTTATATTCAGCATCTTTCAAAAAAATCTACGTTGGATTTACCGCCAATTTAGAAGAAAGATTACGGTCGCACAATGAATTAGGTGTAAAAGGCTGGACAATACAATATAGACCTTGGACACTTATACACAGCGAAAGCTTTGAAATAAAGAAAGATGCAATGGCTAGAGAAAAAGAACTCAAAACTGGAAAAGGTAGAGAATGGATACATGAGGTTCTTTTGAAAAACATATTGTAAGAGGGCTCATATCCGCCGCTGCGGACAGAGGTTCGAACCCTCTTCTCGCAACAGACAAATAAGAGCCTCGTTTGAGGCTTTTTTTATTATTGGATATTGGAACACGGATGACACGGATTATTAAGATGCTCACTGATTTTTCTGTGCGTATTTGTAGAACTTATGATTAATTTTATCTGTGATAATCCATTCAATTATGAAAATCTGTGTTCCTATCAAATAAAGTAACATGAAAGCAGGCTTTGTAAACATATTCGGCAAACCCAATGCAGGTAAAAGTACTTTGCTGAATGCCTTGATGGGTGAGAAAATGGCGATTGTTTCACCGAAGGTGCAAACAACAAGGCATCGTATAAAAGCTTTCTTGAATAAGCCAGACGAATACCAAATTATTTTTTCTGATACACCAGGTATTATTGAGGCGCGTTATAAGCTGCACGATAAAATGATGGGGGCTGTAAAAAGTGCACTCGAAGATGCAGATGTGGCACTTTTAATGGTAGATGCCAACGATAATTTTGAAGAATCTGACGCTATTTTCTCTGCATTGAAATTAAAAGTACCAAGCTTAGTTATTTTAAATAAAATTGATATTGCCAAAAATGGAAAAATAGCCGAGGCAGAAGCATTTTTTGCCACAAAATCATATTGCAAACAACTCATAAAAATCTCTGCACTAGAAAAACATCATTTGCAAAAACTATTAGATGTGATATTAACTTTCATGCCTGATGGTTTTCCGTTTTATAGTGAAGAAGATTTAAGCGATTTGCCAACACGTTTTTTTGTAAGTGAAATTATTCGGGAAAAAATATATGAATTGTTTGGCGACGAAATTCCTTACCACACGGCTGTATTGATAAATGAATACAAAGAAAAAGAGGCATTAACCAAAATACAAGCAGATATTGTGGTTAATAGAGATACTCAAAAAACCATCATTATTGGTGAGCGCGGTAAAATGATTAAGGAAATTGGCACTTTGGCAAGAAAAGATATAGAAGCATTTATACAACAAAAAGTATTTTTAGAACTGTTTGTAAAAGTGAAGCCTAAGTGGCGCGACAACGACATGCGGTTAAAAGAATATGGGTATCATTAAAATGTACGATGTAAGATGTTGGACGTTAGATGTATTGACCCACATTGTACATCCAATATCAAAAATTTAACAAAGAATCATGAGTTATACAGTAGCAATTGTAGGAAGACCAAACGTAGGTAAAAGCACGTTGTTTAATAGATTTCTAGAACAACGCAAAGCCATAGTAGATGATATTAGTGGCGTAACGAGAGACAGACAATATGGTATTGCTGAATGGAACGGTAAGCCTTTCAACTTAATAGATACAGGTGGTTTTGTGCCGCAAAGCGATGATATTTTTGAAGTGGAAATTCGCAAGCAAGTAAAAATTGCGGTGGAAGAAGCCAATGCTATTGTATTTATGGTAGATGTGGCTACCGGTATTACAGATTTGGATGATGCGATGGCAGATATGTTGCGCAGAAGTACCAAACCAGTGTATTTGGTGGTAAATAAAGTAGATAATGGGCAGTGTGAACTAGATGCAACCGAGTTTTATAGCCTTGGTTTTGAAACCATTTATACAGTAAGTAGTATTAGTGGTGCAGGTACAGGCGAATTACTAGATGCGATTGTGGCGCCTATTACACAAGCAGATATTGATGGTATTTTGGCGCAAGAGGAACTACCAAAATTTGCCATTATTGGCCAGCCAAACGTTGGTAAATCTTCTTTATTAAACGCTTTGGTAGGTGCAGAAAGGACCATTGTAAGCGATATTGCGGGTACTACACGTGATACTATTCACACACATTATAATTTATTTCAGAAAGAATTTATATTAATAGACACAGCGGGCTTACGTAAAAAAACCAAAGAAAAAGAAGATTTAGAGTTCTACTCAGTTATTCGCGCCATTCGTGCGGTAGATGAAGCAGATGTATGCTTGCTAGTAATTGATGCCGTAAATGGTATTACGGCACAAGACGTAAACATATTTAGTTTGGCAGCACGCAAGGGTAAAGGGATTGTGGTATTGGTGAATAAATGGGATCTCATGAATAAAGAAACCAATACAGCTCGTGATTATGAAGCCAAGTTGAAACAAAAAATAGCGCCATTTACCGATGTGCCTATTTTGTTTATTTCTGCAAAAGAGAAATTACGTATTCTAAAAGCCATAGAAATAGGCTTAGAAGTGTACGATAGTAAAAAACGTCGCATACCTACTTCTCAATTAAACGAAGTAATGCTAAAAGCCATCGAATCATACCATGCGCCAGTTGTACGTGGTCATGCAGTGAAGATTAAATTTGTTACACAAATACCTACACATGTGCCATCATTTGCATTTTTTACCAATTATCCAGATGATATCAAAGCACCTTATAGGAATTATTTAGAAAATCAGTTGCGTAGTAAATTCAATTTTAAGGGCGTACCTGTAAGAATATTTTTTAGAAAAAAATAAAAAAGTGCGTTAAAATTTGGCGGTTATGATCTGAACCCTATTTTTGCAACAAATTTTAAACCAAAATTACAATGAAAAAATTATTCGCAATGTTCGCTGTAGCAGTAGTATTTGCTGCTTGTGGTAGTGGTGCTTCTAAAGATGCTGCTGCTGATTCAACTAAATTAGCTGATTCTATCAAAGCTGCTGATTCAGCTAAAGCTAAAGCAATGGCTGCTGATACAACTAAAAAAGATACTAGCAAAATGGCTATGGATACTACAAAAAAATAATTTTGTAAGTACGAGCGAAAGCGTAATTCTTATTATAAATGCCCTACAAATTGTAGGGCATTTATTTTTGGAATAACATCTCGGTATTTTGAGTTATTGCCAATAACTGCAAAGTGAAGGATAGCTTATATTTTGCTTTGTAAAATTCTTCTTTACTATTACATTATTTGTAGTTATCGGTGTATTCTGTTTATTAGAATAAATATTGTTTCAGCTTGTTGCACTTGTAGGCGAATGCTTTAAAGAAATAATAAAATACTTGGCATGGTACTAGTATCTATATTGGAAATTGTTTTTTATGAAACACAATCACCATGAAGAAGCAGCGAAGCATCACGAAGAAGCTGCTAAACATCACAAACAAGCACATGTACACCACGTAGCTGGTGAGGATGAAAAAGCAGCTCATGAAGCACATGCCGCTAGAGGGCATCATGTAGTTGCACATCAACATGCTGACGATGCCGCTAAAAAGCATTCAGAAAAGCATCTTTAATTAAAGCGATGTATTTCTAAGGAACCACCATTTTGGTGGTTTTTTATTGTAATTTATTTAAGATGATTAGATCAAGTTGTAAATAAACGATATGAGTATTATCTCGCTATAGTATGCATCTACATTATCTCACCCATACACCTGCTACCCATAGCTCGCCATGTCTCGTTCTGCGCCAATAGCCAGGCATATAGCGGTAACCTACTCTTGGCTCAGTCCAGTAACCATTTACATACACGTATCTACCGCCTCGCCAAACCCATTCAGGTTCAATCCAAATTGCGGTAGGTCTTGGTGCAACTGGTCTTATAACCACAGGTGCTACTGGGCGTACTCGCACATAAAAACGCTGTGCGCTGGAATAATTACTTATTAGCAAACTGCTCACTAAAATACTCGCTAACAATACTATTTTTTTCATGATTTGTTGGTTTGTAATAGTTTTAAAATAGTAGCTGGCTATATGATGGTTTACCATTTATAAGGTTTAAACAGCTATTTGTTAAAAAAATAGGCGCAGATTATGAGGTAATTGTTACATTGTACAATCATTTTTTTACAACAAAAACCAATACTATATGCGTAAAGTATTTTTAAGTTTACTGCTAGTAGGCGCAACTATTAGTGGTATAGCACAAAGCAATGCAGCCTGGTTGCGTTATCCGGCTATTTCGCCCGATGGCAAAACCATTGCTTTTGGTTACAAAGGTGATATTTATAGAGTAGATGCGAGTGGTGGGGTAGCAGTACCACTTACCATTCACGAGGCACACGACATGATGCCAGTTTGGAGCCACGATGGTAAATACATTGCTTTTGCCAGCGACCGCTATGGTAATTTTGATGTATTTGTTATGCCAGCTACAGGCGGTACACCCACACGTATTACATATAACAGTGCAGGTGATTTTCCCTTTGACTTTTCTATAGATAATAAACAAATCATCTTTGGTAGTGCTAGAAATGTTCAATCAAGTAATGTGCGTTTTTACAGCCCAAGATTGTTTCAAAACCTTTACAGCGTAAGCGTTACAGGCGGTACACCTGTAATTATTTCTGGTGCAGGGATGGAAAGAGCACATTACAACAGTAAAGGTACTCAAATAGTATTTGAAGACAGAAAAGGCTACGAAGACCCTTGGCGTAAGCACCATACTTCATCTGTGACAAGAGATGTATGGGTAATGGATGTAGCCACTAAGCATTACAATAAAATAAGTAGTTTCGAAGGTGAAGATAGAGAGCCTGTATTTAGCAGCGATGATCAATATATATACTATTTAAGCGAGAAAAATGGTAATCAAAATATTTACAAAGCATCTTTACAACAAAAAATCGCTGAACAGCAATTAACGAGTTTTACAACCAATCCCGTTAGGCATTTAAGTGTAAGCAATACCAATACCCTTTGCTTTACACAAGACGGTGATATTTATACCCTTGCAAATGGCGGCTCGCCCAAAAAACTAAGTATACAGATATACAACGATGGTAGACAAAACGTAGAAAAAAATATACCTGTAAATGGTAATGTGGGTGAGTTTGCTTTATCGCCAAATGGTAAAGAAATTGCTTTTGTGACACGTGGTGAAGTATTTGTAACTAGTGTGGACGGCACACAAACCAAACGTATTACTAATACACCACAACAAGAACGCATGGTATCGTGGAGCGCAGATGGTAAAACCTTGATTTATGCGGCTGAGCGAAACGATAATTGGGATATTTATACTACTTCTATTGTACGAAAAGAAGAGCCATATTTTTATGCCGCCACGGTATTAAAAGAAGAACCATTAATAGCCACCGCTGCAGAAGAGTTTTTACCAAAATATTCGCCTGACGGTAAAGAAGTAGCGTATTTAGAAAATAGAAATGTGTTAAAAATATACAATATTGCTAGCAAGCAATCACGCACGTTAATACCTAAAGGTCATAATTATAGCTATGCTGACGGTGATTTAGATTTTAACTGGAGTCCTGATGGTAAATATTTGTTGGCCGATGATGACTATTTTGGTTTTGGGGGGTCGCATGCGGCAGTAATTAAAGCCGACGGTTCAGGTAAAATTGAGCACCCTATAAACAGTGGCTTTGGTGAAGATAATCCTAAATGGGCGATGGATGGAAAATTAATGACATGGGTAAATAATAAAGAAGGTCGCCGTTCTATTGCTTTTCAAGGCAACAGAGAATTAGATATTTATGGTGCTTTTTTAGACCAAGCTGCTTATGACCAATTCAAATTATCTAAAGATGATTATGCTTTATGGAAAGAAAAAGCAACGCCAGAAAAGAAAGATACTACTGCTAAAAAAGACTCTGAAAAAAAATGGGCGCCAGATTTTACAGATATTGATAACAGACGTGTGCGCTTAACCATTAATAGTTCTTCTATTAGCGATTATGCTGTTACGCCTGATGGTAGCAAAATTTATTACTTAGCAGCTTTTGAAAAAGGTTACGATTTGTGGGTAACCGAGCCACGCACGAGAGAAACTAAAATTTTAGCTAAATTAGGCGGAAGCCCGAGCGGTATACAAATGAGCAAAGATGGCAAAGCAGTATTTGTAACCAATAATGGTACTTTATTAAAAATAGATGAAAGTGGCAAGCCTACACCTATTAGTGTTGCAAGTGAAATGGTGCTAGATGCTGCCAAAGAAAGAGCCTATATTTTTGAGCATTGCTGGCGTCAGGTAAAAGAGAAGTTTTATGACCCAACTATTCATGGCATAGACTGGCAAATGTATAAAGATACTTACGCGAAGTTTTTGCCACACATCAGTAATAACTACGACTTTCAAGAACTATTAAGCGAAATGCTTGGCGAACTAAATGGCTCGCACACTGGTGGCAGATATAGCCCCCAAATGCAAAACCCAGATGTAACCGCAGCCCTTGGCTTGCTTTACGATGAAACCTATACAGGTAATGGCCTGAAAGTTACTGAAGTAATTGCTGGTGGCCCAGTAGATAAAGCAAGCAGTAAAATAAAAGCAGGCTGTATTATTGAAAAAATAGATGGTGAAACGCTAGTAAATACAGAAGATTGGGCAAAGTATCTTAACCGTAAAGTGGGTAAAAATACCTTGCTTTCTGTACTAGATACAAAAACTAATGCGCGTTTTGAAGAAACAGTAAAACCAATACTATTTGGTGAAGAGAGCGCTTTGATGTACAAACGCTGGACAAATATGATGTACAACCTGGTAGACAAACTAAGTGGTGGCAAAGTAGGCTATGTACACGTACAAGGTATGAACGATGGCAGCTACCGCACCACGATAGATGAAGTAATGGGCCGCAATAAAAATAAAGAAGCCCTTATTGTAGATACCCGCTTTAATGGTGGTGGCTGGCTACACAACGATTTAAATACCTTTTTAAGTGGTAAACAATATCTAAGCTTTGCACCACAAGGCAATCTTGTGCCACCTACCGAACCAATGGATAGATGGAGCAAACCGAGTTGTGTGGTAATGAGCGAGGGCAACTATAGCGATGCCTTTATCTTCCCTTATGTGTACAAGCAAAATGGAATAGGCAAGCTAATAGGTATGCCTGTGCCTGGAACTGGTACAGCTGTTTGGTGGGAAACACAAATAGACCCAACCATTGTATTTGGTATACCAATGGTAGCCACTATTGGTAAAGAAAATCGCCCAACGGAGAACCTACAAGTAGAACCTGATATGAAAGTGCCTTTGCCTTATGAAGACTTACTAAACGGCAAAGACACCCAAATAGAAGCAGCGGTTAAGGAAATGTTGAAAACGATTGGTAAATAATTTTAGGTCATGAGTGATAGGGCATCGGTTGAGGAGGCGGTAGTGAGTTGACAGATAGTACCGCAGACTTTCCAAGTTTTAAAAACTTGGAAAGTCTAAGTAATAAAAACGCCTGAAGCAATTTTGCTTAAGGCGTTTTTTGTTGATGCACTTATTTAAACTATGAAGCTCTACGAAAAGCCTTCAAGGGTTTACCTACAATTCAAAATTTAATGTATCTATATGTCCACGGCTGATGTGCTGTGGTTTGGTTACTGCGGGCTTGCTTGCCCCTATTGCTTGCACCTGATAGTCGCCTACTTTTACCCCTATAATGCTGTAACTACCTGTAGCATCGGTAGTGGCCGTTTTAGCAGTACCCACAACACTTACAATTGCACCCGCTACTGCCACACCATTTACAGTTACTTTGCCTTCTATACCACTGTGGCGCATACCTGTATTTTCTAAGGCACTATTTTGGGCAAAGCCTGTTACAAATGCTGGATGCGAGGTTTTAAAGCGTACCAAAAGGCGTTCCATTTGGGCAATATTGCCACGAATCAATTTAATCACATTGTTAAGTTGGGTATTGGCATTGTTAGCACCTGCATCTACCACTTGCGCCACCCCAATTTTACTGTCAAATGCTTGTGCATCTGCCAGTACGGCTGCAATAGCTGCAGGAGTAATATCGTACGTAGCAAAAATAGGGTCAGCCATAAGGGCAGGGGTAAATAGCGCTAAGGTAGCTTTAGTAAAAGGCAAAATATCTACATCTTTCATTAATACAATATCTCTTTCGCTAATATCTGTTTTTAGTAGTAGGGTATTGTTGTTTTCGTCTACCGCATAGGCATATGCAAGGCTACATATATCGCTGAGGCTATGGGCTACGGTTGTTTTAAGTTGGGTTTTAGTTCGACTTTCAGCGGTTCCAGATGCTTCTTTGTCTTTAGCAAGTGCAGCAATGGCAGTACGATTGGTAAAAAACGAAGCTGCTGCTTTTGCAAATGGGGCATAGCTGCTATAAATGGTAGCGTTGCTCTCTAAAAATACCGCTAAGCGGTTTACACGATTCATTTCTCTGCTTTGGGTTACTGATAACATGGTAGTTTAGTGTTTAATGATAAATATTTTTTCGACGCTATAAATATCTAAGGTAAATATATGTTATTATTTACTACTTCTCAAAGCATAATTTTAACAGTAAGTTATCTATAAACGATATCACGCTTGTAAAGTTTGTGTATTGCTTTAAGATGTGTGTTATTGCTAGTTGATTGTCTGTTATTGATAATGCAAAGGGTGTTATTGCTAGTTGATTACCTGTTATTGGTGATGCAAAGGGTGTTATTAGTAGTTGATTGGCTGTTATTGATAATGCAAAAGGTGTAATTGGTAGTTGATTGTCTGTTATTGATGTTTGAAAAAGTGTTATAAGTGTTGAATGAGGAGTTATTGGAAATATTCAAAGCGGGCTAATAAATATAAGAAAATAATTTTTAGTGTAAAGATTGGTTTTGTATATTGCAGATAGATGTGATGGGTGTAGGGAATGTGTTTGTAAAAAATTAATACTAAATACGTAATCCTTTGCGACTGTCGTACACATACTTTTAATGGGCAGGTGTATTGATTAGAAGTTGGTGTGGAATTTTGCAAGTTTTATTAACTTAAAAATATAAATAGGTAATAATTAAATAATGAATACAACATTTAAAATAAGTAGTCTTTTTGCATTTATTATGTTGCTTTTATCTTGTAATCAAACAGCATCAAGCCAAATTAATAATCAAACCATTACTAAAATAGAACTGCTAATGTAAGCTCCCCTGAATCTCGCTCATTTAAAAGTTGACAAAAATGTTAACTTTAAATGACCGATAT
>NZ_JBHSDC010000004.1:0-759 GCF_042651445.1 Parasediminibacterium paludis | reverse complement strand
CATATCGGTCATTTAAAGTTAACATTTTTGTCAACTTTTAAATGAGCGAGATTCAGGGGAGCTTACACTACAACGAAGAATTTAGAAGGCTCATATCGCTCAAATTTTGCAGACCTGGGCTTCTTCGTCACAAGAATTAAATTAAAAAGTGACAGCACGTTCGAGTACCGTTTTCGTGGCGACATGATTTCAGACACAGCAACTGGAAAATATCAAATTGAAGGAGGTAAATTAATCTTAGCGTATGACCCAAGACCAATTGACACATCAGGCTTATCATACATGCGGAGTATTGGCTTTAAACTTGACGAACCTTTAAATTTAAAAAGTGACGCTGGTCTTCCTCACGTTTTTTATTTAAGAAACAATAAACTATTTCACAGTTTGCAAGACGGCAAAATTGTAAAACGTGCAACTAAGTACAACAAACGAAGGAAATATTTATTCTTCGGCAGTCATTACTACAAACGACAGTGGTATTTGACCAAAGTTGAATAAGCCTGCCTACAACATTGATATTTGCAAAAGCTGGGCAGACGTAAGCTTTGTTTCAACTTTTGTTTTCAATTTGGCTTCATATCGGGCAGGACTTTAATAATTTAGCTATGTGTAAATCATCAACTTTTATTTATAAATTTAGCTTCAGGTAGCCGGGCTGACGAAAGTCAATTCCCCAGCCTTCGCAAATACCTGTTCGTCAGACTGTGAAAAAACTCTGTTTATTGATTTTTTAATCTTTTTTCCTCGTTGCGGTTAGCT